>JASHTO010000198.1 GCA_030040515.1 Terriglobia bacterium | reverse complement strand
CAACCGTTCTGGTCGAGAACCACAGGGTCCGAGGGCGGTGCAAACGTGTATTTTTCCGCTCCCGACTTTACATATACGAACACGTTGGGTAGCGTGCCGTTGTCATTTACATCGCCATCCTCGGCGTGGACAGGGTTGCCGGCATGCTTCTGCACGCAAACCGGGTCCTGATCCATGTGGATCACGGGCGTCTTGGGTTTCGTGCCCTCGAATGAGACCTTCCCGGTCACCTCGCCCACGGTTGACTGATCAATAGGAGTTGGAGCTGGGGCGTTGGTAGTGGGCTGTTCCGCGGTTTCTTCCTCTTTCTTGCCGCAACCTACCAGCGCAAGAATCATCAAAGCCGTAAAAAGAAGTATCCAATTTCGTTTTCTCATAGGAAAAACCTTTCTTTGAAATTTAGGAGACAGGAGACCGAATCAACTACCTCCCCCATCCACCCGACTGATGCGCGACAATTCTAACAACTTTCGGGTCTGGAGGCTTTAGATTCTGACTTCTGTCCGTCAGCCGACGAACCGGCTCCTGACCCCTGATCAACTCCGAGGTCTTCAGCATCTCCGCGCTCATGCTCATCAAGCGGCGCTGCTCATCGGGAGTAATCTCGAACATGTAGCGCACCAGCAACTCGGGCTGATCGCCGTCGTAGCCCTTGAAGATGTCGGGCGTGGGTCCGGCAAAGACATAGTGGTCGCCCACCGGCTTGAACAGACCGGAAGGCATGGCCGTGCCGGGGCTGATCATGGAAGGATCGAGCATCCAGCGGCGCGCCCATCCGGGCTTGAGCCGATCGCGGGCCAGCAGGAAATTCGGCGCGGTGGCGAACTTGTCATGCGAGGGGTCGCCCGTGGCGTGGCACTTCAGGCAGGGCGCGCCTTTGCTGGTGAACAGCGCACGCGCCATGGCGATCTCCTGGTCGGTCAGCGGCTCGAGCTTGGGAGGAATATAAGGCATGGGCTGGCCAGCCAGCGCCTGGAAGAAGCGCACGAGTTTGCGGATCTCGATGGGCGAGAAGAAGAAGGTGGGCATGCGGACCTTCAGGTAAGACCGCACGCCATCCCGATCCGTATCCTGGGGGTCCATCGCCGGATTGGCCAGGAATTTCTCCATCCAGTCGGGACTGACGCGCGCGCCCTCGTCCATGAGCTTGGGCGGCAACTGGTCTCTCCCCTCAGGAGTTTGATAATGCGGCAACATCATTAACCGGCTCGACTGCCCCACCATGAACTGGTGGCAACCCATGCAGTTGTATTTCTTCACCACCCACCAGCCCTCCTGAATATCGCGCCGCTGGTCCTCCGGCACGTCCCAATAACGCGGCGGAATTTGCGAATCCACCGCGCCCATCAGGAAGGTGGTGAGGGCGGAAATCTCCTGCGGCTTCAAATCGAAGTCGGGCATGCGCAGGCGGTCGTTGGGGTCGCGGTCTTTCCAGTCGCGGCCCGTGTCGTAAATCTCGGGCTTGGCGAGCTTGTGCTCGAAGAATCCCTTGTGGTTGTACCAGCCCTGCTCGCGAGCCTCGCGCGTCAAGAGGGCGAAATCGATCTGCTCGATGGGTTTCGAGCCCTCCTTGGTCAGCTCGGTGCCGATGCGGCCCTCATCTTCCATGCCCGCGATTTCGTGGCATCCGGCGCAGCCGTAGCGCTGCACCAGAGCGTGGCCCTGCGCCTTCAGATTCGGGTCGTTCAGGTAATCCGCGTGCGCGTAGGAGGAGGGCTCCTTGGTCTTCAGCGTGACCAGGTAGCTGGCGATGTCGCGCGATTCCTCGATGCTCAGGCGCAGGTTGGGCATGATGGTTTCCTGCTCCACCTGAAGCTCGTGGCCGTCATTCGGGCACTTGCTGTGATCGAGGTCGAAGACAAACGGCAAGCCGTGCTTCTTGTAATCAGCTTCCGTCAGATCGCGTTTCTCAAACGGACAGTAAGGACGCGTGCGCTCGCGGGGATTGTGAATCCAGCGCACTAGGTAATCGTAGTTGTCCTTTTCGCCCACGCGCGAGAGGTTGGCGGCGAAGTGCGGATTGGATTCATCGAGCGAGTGGCAACCCAGGCAGCCGCGGGTTTCAAAACTCTCTTTGCCCTTCACCGGGTCGCCGGGCGGCTGGTGGGGAAGTGTGGCGTCAATCCCGCTCTGCCAAATGAAGGCGGCGATAGCCTTTACTTCATCGTCTTTCAGGCGGAAGCGCGGCATGCGCGTGCTGGGACGCCAGGCGTGCGGATTGGAGATCCAGACGGGAATCCAGTCGGGTTGAATCTTCACGCGCACTTCTTTGAGGTCCGGACCCACTTTCTTCGTGTCGCGCAGCAAATCCTTGGACCGGCGGTCGAGTTGCTCGATGCGTCCGTCAATATCGCTGATGGAGACGCGTAGCGTGTCCGCCTGGGTGTAATACATCCGCGCCGTATCGTTGTCAGGCGCGGCGTCGCCCAACTGAATTGAGCGCTGAACGTTGCGCTGCGCTTCCGAGCGCTGGCTCTCAAGCAGAATGACCTGCTGCTGAACGGAGGCGATTTCCTCCGGCTCGGGATCGTAATTCTGGAAGCGATGGCAGCCTACGCAGCCGCGGCGCTGGAACAGGTCCTTGCCCTCGCTCAGCACCGGCGCGTGGTCAAGAACCATGTCCATGGCGTGGCATTGCTGGCAGCCCGCCTGGACGTTCTCCATGGGGTGAAGTGGCCACAGCCAGTGCTCGTAATTCCCGTGCGCGCGTTCGACACTCTCCAGCGCCATGCCGTTGCCCCCGTGGCAGGGCGAACAGCCGAATTTCTCCGGGTCGTGCAGGGCTAGCAACTCGGGATCCGGATGGCTCACGAAGACCTCTTTGCCGCCCATATCCTTCGCCGTAATGACCACCGGCTCGCGAATGCCCGCGTGACACGATTCGCAGCGATCCACAACGCCGGCGTCCGGGTTGTTAATCTGCCGGATTTCCACGGGGGCGTCCTGCGTCTTCTTCAGCAGGCCGCTCAATTGCTCGGAGGTCAGGCCGTTGAGGTGGTCGGTGAGGTAAGCATCGCGCTTCTTGCGGAGGTCGGAAATCGGATGCAGCAACGCGGATTTTTCCTCCAGCAAGTTCGCTTTGTCGAGCTGAACCTTGTTGAATTCGTCCTGAAGTTGCTGAAAGGTGTAGTCGCCAGTAACGATTCGGCCGTCGGGAAGCGTGGGCAGGCTCACCCGGAAGGGGCCGGCTTCGTGCGCGGCCAACTTCTTCTGCAATGTGGGCTGGCTGCTAAGCGACGTGTGCTCAATCGCGTAGACCTGTGTCGCGACGTAGGCGCGCTCCGTGGTAAAGGTCTCCGTCAGGGCGGAGAAGCGCGCGTCCAGAATGGCGATCTGCTTATCCGTCTCATCCGCCTTCGCTTGCACCTGCTCTTCCGCGGCTTTGAGCTGCTGGTCAAGTTGTTGATACTCCGGCGACGCCAGGATCTGCTTTTCCGCCGCCGCCTGCTGGGGAATCTGTTTGTTCAGGAAGGTTTGATAGCGCCGTGAGAATTCACGTTCGTAGCTCTTCCACGGGCGAAGGCCGAAAAATTCATTGTAGAGTGCCCACACCAGTGTCAGCATCACGAGAACCGACGAAACCACCAGAAGTGTGCTGAGCGATGATGTAGTAACGGGATCCTTCTCGGGAGTATCAGGCAACCGAAGCCTCCAACTTTCGAAACTCGAAACTGGAAATTCGAAATTGGCAAGCCGAGACGAGTTTCGAATTTCGGGTTTCGAGTTTCGTCTTCACTACAAGTTAAACCAGGGCGTTACCCAGATGTAATTGATCCTGAACAAATGCCGAATCAGAATCTTGATGGGCAGCAGCATCATGACCGTCAAGAACGCCTGCATCGTCATATATTGCAGGAAACTCATTTTCTGGAAAATCTTCTTGTTCCAATCGCTCCAGGTGAAAAGCTTATGAATAATGCCACCGGACACGGCGAAGTAAATGCCCATCACCACCGCGCCGAAAACAGTTTTGCCCCAGGCGGAGGTGATGCGGAAAATGTCGGGCAAATCGCGATTCACCTCAAACACCTGGTTATTCGGGTCCCACGTTTGCCCCGGCCAGAACCACATCCAGCCCGGTCCGCGGATGAAGGTTCCAATCACCACCATCAGCAGCCACAGCAGCATGAAGCCAAAGCAGAACGTCCCGATGGCGAAGCGCCGCTGCTTCCACGTGTAGTAGCCGACCCCGAGCGGGTTGGCATCGATATAAGGAATCACGATCAGACCGACGATAATTAATGAGGGCATCACCACACCCGCCATCCACGGATCGAAGTAGACCAGCATCTCCTGAAGGCCCAGGAAGTACCACGGCGCCTTGGCGGGATTCATGGTCAGGTTGGGGTTTGCCAGCTCTTCGAGGGGAGCGTTCAGCGTGATCGACCAGACCATCAGGAGGACGGTCACGATGATGGCGGCCAGGAACTCGATGCGCAGGAGATAAGGCCAGACGGGAATTTCCTTCGTCCACCCCGCCTTCCAGGGCAACGTTTTGCGATGATGCGTTTTGGCCAGTTGCGGGTCGGCTTCCAGTTGCGCGATCAGACGATCGTTGGCCAGCGCCTGCCGAATTCCATACCAGGTGTAGAAGGGCACGAGCAAAATCAATGCCACGATAGGAACGTTGTCAGGAGCGGAGGTAATTTCCCATAGTTGATGCCAATCCATGAACAACCTCGAAAATCGAAACTTGAAATTCGAAATTCGATTCGCATACCACCGTCAGCTTGCGAGTTTCGATTTTCGAATTTCGAGTTTCCGTTACTCTGTGTGCTGCGGAACAACGTAGGGCAGCACTTTGGCCTTTATTGCTTCCTGCTCCAGCACGACGGGCGCGGGGCCGGAGATTCCGCCGTCCTTCCGAACGCGCCAGAAGTGCACGATCATAAAAACGCTGGCGATCACCGGAATGGCGATGCAGTGCCAGATGTAGGCGCGCAGCAGGGCGTTGGCGTCCACAATCGAGCCGCCCAGCAGCGCGAAGCGCACATCATTATAAGGAGTCATGCCGAGCTGCGGACCGAACGGGCCCTCGTGCCCCAACAGCGGAGTGGCGCGCGCCATGTTCGTTCCCACCGTCACCGCCCAAAAGCCCAGTTGATCGTCCGGCAGCAGGTAACCGGTAAAGCTGAGCAGCATGGTGAGTACCAGCAGAATCACGCCCACGCACCAGTTGAACTCACGCGGCTTCTTATAAGAACCGGTCAGGAACACCCGGAACATGTGCAGCCACACGGTGATGATCAT
>JASHTO010000197.1 GCA_030040515.1 Terriglobia bacterium | reverse complement strand
CAGAAAGTTATAGTAGAGGAAAGGGAAAGGGAGTGAAGAGAAGTGAAAGCTGACAACTTTCCCCTTCACCACTCCTATGAGACATTTGAGCAATTCGTTTTCCGGGGCATTGAGAACGTTCTCGTTTTGGATTGCGAATCGGACCGTAGGACATCCATTGCTGGAGGGGGTTGACTACTCGAGTATTTTTCACGAACCGAGTGCGCTTGAAACGGTTTACGCGATCTTCTGATTCCTGCCGCAGCGTCAGATGCCCGGCATCCTTCGGCGCGAATCGATATTCGTCCTTGGGAAGCTTCAAGTCCGCAGCCTGAAACGGATACGGAATCTTGAACGTAGCTTGGGCGCGGGCGTGAGTGGCGAGTTGCGGGGGGAGATCAATTTGAACATCGGGAGCTGTCAAGCTGAATGCCGCCAGCGCGCAGAAGAGAAAGAACGCCGCGCGGAAGAGCGGCTGGCGCAGGAGTCGCGAGGGCGCGAAGGAACTCTGTTGGCGATTTCGGGATTGTCGAAAATTAAGTCTCATGGTGGCTCTCCTCAAAACAGGAATTTCGCGCCCAACTGCACAAGGCGGGGGGCGGCGGCGTTGATCACCTGATCGAAGGTGGCGCTCGCGATGTTGCCATCCACCGCTTGCGGCCCGAAGAATTGCGCGTGATTGAACACGTCAAAAGCTTCGAGGCGCACCTGAAGTGACTTCGATTCGGTCAGACGCAGGTTTTTGAGGAGGGCCATGTCGAAATTGTTCATGCCAGGGCCCGAGAAGAAGCGCCGGCCGGCGGTTCCCGGCGAGCCCAGGGCATTCTCGCTGAACATGCCCGTGTTGAAATAAGACTGCCCGTTGCGGGGATTGTGGTGGAGGTCAAGCGGGCCGCCGGAATAATCCGGTTCGTCCACACCATAGTTGTTGATGCCGTTCGGTTCTGCTCCAATCAGGGAATTGTCACCGTAATTCACGAGGGTCACGGGAAGGCCCGTGCTGAAGTGAGTGATGCCGGAGACTTCCCAGCCTTGCGTCCAGCGGTTGGGGGCACGGAACAGACGTTCAAAGGGAATTTCGTAGCTATAGCTCACCACAAAGTTCTGCCGCACATCAAAGGCGGATAAGCCCCGGCTCAGCCCTGGATCAAAGGGATTCACTTCTTCCCCGACGTTCGAGGACTGGTCCTCGGACTTGCTGAAGGTGTATCCGGCCAGCACATTCAGGCGTTTGCTGGCGTGCCGGACCATGACCTGTAAGGAATTGTAGTGTGAGGTTCCCATGGTCGCCTGATTGGCGTTGCTGCCAAAGTTCGAGCCCAGCGGCCCTCGCGTGCCGTTGTACACCTGGCCGGTGGAAGTGATGTAAGTGCTGTCTTCGCCGAAAGGTCCGCAGGGAGTTTGGCCGGAGGCGAGATTGGAAGGATCGCTCAGGAATAGACACAGCGAAGGATCTCCCGGGTTGGCCTCATCGAGCACCAGAAGCCGATGCCCCTGGGTTCCGACGTAATTCACACTCAGTACCGTATGATTGCCCACCCCGCGCTCGAGCGAAAACATGTACTCTTCGGTGTAGGGAATGTGATTGGTCGTGGGGTAGTTCGGAAGCCCGGTCACGGGCTCAAACTGCGCCCAGTTGATGTCGGGATCGGGGTGACTGGCGCTGGTATCGAGCGGCGCCAGGGTGACGGGAAAATACTGGCCGAGATTCTGGCCGCTCGCCGCGCTCACAAATGGTGTGGCAAACAGCGGCGGGGCGGGGCTGGTGTACGTTGTGCCATACGGAGCGTTGGCGCTCATCACGCCGATGGTGAGAGCTTCGATCGCCGTGTAGAACATTCCGTAGCTGGCCCGAATACTCGTCTTCCCGGGACCGCCCACGAGTTTGCCGAGGATGCCGTCCCCGGAGGCGCTGGGCGCGTAGGCCAGTCCGATGCGCGGAGCGAAATCATGATCGCCGGGCGGTGCCAGCGTGCGCGGCACTCCCGGATCGGTCGGGTAAAGAATCCCGGCGGGAGCGCCTGGAAAAACCACCGACGCAACGCCCGGTTTGAACGTGGCGATTTGATTGTATTTTTCATACCACGGCTCGATCCGGTCCCAGCGCACGCCGTAGTTGAGCGTGAGATCGCGCTTCAGTCGCCAGCTATCCTGCCCATATAAGCCGACATATTTGTTACGACCGTAAAACGCCTGCAACTGGCTCTGGTTGTACTGGCTGGGAATGCCCAGCAGAAAGTCGGCAAAGTCCGAGCCCGTTTCCGTTCCAAAGAAGAGAAAGCTGCCGTTGAACTGGGCAATGGCGTTCACGTTGACTTGATCGTAGTGAAATTCACCGCCCGCTTTGATCGTGTGGGTGCCGATCACCTTCGAGAAATTGTCGAGCCACTGAAACGTATTGCCAATCTGGTTCAGCTCGTTGGTGTTGGTGCCCATCGTGAAGCTGTTAAAGCCCACACTCTCCACTCCTTCGGTCTTGGGCGAGAGCGCCACGATTCCGGGGGTTCCCGGGCCCACTTCGAAGCCCTGCGAGGCAAGGCTCACACCCAATCCTCCCACGGGCTTGCCCAGGTCGTTGGCATCGCGCATCGAGCTGAAGTGGAATTCATTCACGGCGGTCGGGCTGAGCGCTTTGGTGCCGCCCAGATCGAGCAACTGCGCGCGGCCGGTATAAAGAGCGTTGAACCCGGGAACGTTCGCTCCGCCTTGCGCGAGCGGGTAGGGATTGTTCTGCGACCAGTTGTCGAGGAAATCGTAGGCGGTCAGCAGACCCCAGCGCGTATTCGCGTCCGCCCGATATCCGCCTTTATCATCTCGCAAGGTCTGGCTGTACGATGAGGTTGAGAACGTGCCGTTCGCGTTATTCGGCGTGGGAATGTACTGCAGCAAATCCGTTGCCGGCGCGGGCCAGGCGCTCCGAGGAATCGTGGCCCCGGGTAAGACGCAGGTTGCGGCCGTGCAGCCGGCAGTGTAGTAAGGTTCGCCCGCCGCGACGGGATAACCCAGTTCCTGGGAAAGCAGGCTGGCCCAATAAGGACCACTCACGGTCGTGGGAATAGTATTTCCGCTGGCGTCCGTGGTGGTGAAGGAACCGGCCAGGTCGGAGAGGTTGCCGGTTCGGTCCGCGAGCGAGGGGACGGGGATCTGTCCCGAATCGATCCCCTGGGTTGACCTCGTTCCCTGATAATCCCCGAAAAAGAAAATCTTGTTCTTTCGAACGGGACCGCCAAACGTTCCTCCGAACTGGTTCTGATTGAAGGCGCCGCGCGTGGGAGAAAAAAAGTTGCGTGCGTCAAGATTGGTGTTCCGCAGGAATTCAAACGCATCGCCATGGAAGACATTGCTTCCTGATTTCGTCACAACATTGATCTGCCCACCGCTGAACTCGCCATACTCCGCGTCGAAGCTGTTGGTGAGAATCCGGAACTCGGCGATGGAGTCCAGATTGGGAATAATCGCCGCTCCCATGTTGACGTCCTCTTCCACGTCACTGCCATTCACCAGAAAACTGTTGGCAAACTCCCGCTGGCCGTTGATGGAAATCGTGCCGGGATTGAGGTCCCCGGAGGGAGAAAGCACACTGGCGCCGACGTCTTGCACCGTTTCGGAGGTGATCGATGTGACCGGGACGACGCCGGGCTGCAGCGCCAGCAGGTCGGTGAAACTCCGCCCGTTCAGAGGGACAGAGGTCATCCGCGTCCCGTCGATGACTTCTCCCGCCTGCGTGCTGGTGGTTTCAACATGGAGTGGGTTCTCCACCACCGTGACGGTGTCGAGCCTTGTTCCCACCGACAGCACGGCATCAAGCGTCAACGCGCCGTTGGCGTCCACCTCGATTCCCGTGCGTCGGTAAGGTCGAAGACCGGGACTATCAACCTCCCAGGCATAGTGGCCCACCTGAAGATTGGGGAAGGAATAGAAACCTTGCGCATCACTCGAAGTGGTTTGCGGGATGCCGGTATCGAGGTTCGTGACCTTGACGGTTGCCTTGGGGATAACCCCGCCGCTCACGTCCGTCACGGTCCCCGAGATGCTCCCTCCCACGCTCGCCCAGAGGGAAACTTCCAACCACGAGAAGAGGATCGCCATTCCAAGAACCAACGTGAAGACCCCGGTTGGCAATTTGTGGGATTGGATTTTCATGGTAGAACGTGCGGTAAAACGAGATAAACGACTCATTCCAGACCGGATTTCAGCCATGCGGTTTTTCTCCTGAATTCCTTGAGGCTGCTCCGGTATAATGCCAGCGGTCGCCAGCCGACAAGGTTGTCGATTACGGTCCTCACGACCCCTTCGCTACAAGGTATCGTCGTGAGGACCGTTCTTATTCTGCAAGCTATTCGAGCGTCTTCGGTTGTGGCACAGCCTGTAATCGCAGTGGCGTCCCGCTCAGGCGGAATCGCGGCGTAAAGCCGCCGCTACGTCAAACTGCGCTACGCCCTGCAACTCTTTCTCACGACCTTTGCGTGACGCGCGGGTTTCGTCGCACGGGCCTCCGAAGCTGCGAAAAAATAAACAGTCTCACGCCAAGGCGCAAAGACACCAAGTCACACCAGGTCGACTTCCTTTGTTGGCTTCGCAATGCTTGGCGCCTGGGCGCGAGATGTTTTTCTTTTGAGTCGATTTTTTTCACACCTTCTGCTGCCCGGTAGGGGCTGCCCTGGCCTTTTCCGACAAACGCCGCTTTTCGCGGCGCCGCCCCATCACTGCAAATTCCAGTCGTGGGTCCGTTTGAAATTCCGTAGGGGCAGGGCTCGTCCCTGCCCTTAAACCCAGGGCACCCGCGACCCGTCGCCCGAAGGCTATGGGCCGCAGGGCGAGGGGTGCCCCTGCTCCGAGATTTGAAACTGACCCATCACGCAAATTCCCAAAAGCCTCAAAGAAAACGCGTCGCTTCCTCAAACGACCACCCGCGCTTTGCCGGACACCACTTTTGCGACATTGTCGCAACTAAAAACCAAAAATATGGGCGTTCACGCTGCCGCCTTTGCCCGGCAGCGCTTGCAGTACCCGCCCACCTCCAGCCGCACGACGCGAATCTCGAAGTCTCCCTGCTGCGCCATTTCCCTCTTGAGGCGTTCAAAAGCCGGACTGGCGTATTCGATGATCGCGCCGCAGTGGAAGCACGCCAGGTGGCAATGGTCGCGGCTGGTCTTGGCTTCGTAATAGTGCTTCTCGCCCTCCAGGTGCATCAGGTCGAGCTCGTCGATCAGGCCACAGTCCTTCAGCAGCGCGATGGTGCGATACACGGTGGCGCGGTCGATGCGCGGATCGCGCCGCTTGGCGATCTCCAGAAGCTTGGCCGCGTCCAGGTGGCGGGGCGAATCCTGCATAATGCCCACCAACAGGCG
>JASHTO010000196.1 GCA_030040515.1 Terriglobia bacterium | reverse complement strand
TCCCGACGCGGAAAAATCCGACACGGCGTGCTGTCCGGCGCCCGGGGGCTTGCCGATCGACCACGAAGTTTCATTGCCGAAGATACCCAGTGGGCCGGAGTAATGGGCCTCGGCCGTCGCTTTGTCGCCAAACAAGCGCTCGCAAACGTCCCACCAGCCTCGGTCAAACCAGGTGCTGCTGAACGCCAAAGTGGCGGCATTGTCGGGGTAGGTGTAGATCACGCTGGTGACGTCCCACACGTCTCCCGGATCGCTCATGACTCGCCGCGCGCCCGTACCTTTCGCTTTCTCGGGATGCGCTTGCATACACCGGGTGACCATGTCCAGAGGATGGATGCCTTGATCGACGATCTGCCCGCCGCACAGATCCGTCCAATGGAAAAAGTTTCTCAGCTTTTGCGCCCCTGGCGACTCGTTAGGGTAGTCGTGGTAGCCCATGGGCGGCGCATAATAATAAACTTCCGAATAGGCGATCTTGCCCACCTGTCCTGCGCGGACGCGCTGGACCAGTTCGTTGATCGATGTAGCGTAAGTGAACTCCAGGCCGATGGCGAGAGAGAAACGCCCCTGCACCTTGGCGCCGGCGCGGAGAACGCGTTCCGTCCCCGGAACATCAATGCCCGCCGGCTTCTCACAGTAAACGTGCTTGCCGGCATCGACGGCTGCTTCCAGATGCTCCGGATGATAGTAAGAGGGCGTGCCGACGATCACGGCATCGACTTCTTTGGAGTTGGCAAGCTCCTCGTAGGCCTTCGGGCCCCGAAACATCTGGGCTGATTCGATAGCGGGATAGCCCTTGGCGGAGCTGGCAGAGTCAAACCTCGCCTTGGCCTTGTCCAGTTTGTCCTGGAAAACATCCGCCAAGGCAACGATACGAGCGTCGCCGACGGTCATCATCGACTCCGCATCTTGGGAACCACGGTTGCCACAGCCCACCAGTCCAAATCGAACTGCGGAGTTCGCCGCGGTGCCGCGCACGAGGCTCGCATTCATAATCATAAAGCTCGCGGCGGTGGCAGTTCCCAGGAATTCACGTCGGTTGGTCCTTTTCTCAGATGTGATTTTCATGAAGTTCTCCAATTTTCTATGATGGGACTCTCCTTAGCCGGCCGGAAAGATGAAGCAAGGGCCTTCTCGGGATCAGAAGGCTCGCGCTTCAGATCAGCTTCTGAAGATAGGGTATGGACCTGCGCACATCCTCGAGTTGCCCGGGGCCCTCGGTTTCTCTTTCGATGGTAACAGCGCCGTGATAGTGGAATTCCGTCTTCAGGCGGTGAAAGATCACGGGAAAGTTGACCAAGCCTTGACCCATCGGAACCTGCTTACCGTATTCATTGGGCTTGGTGGGATAGAGCCCGTCTTTGGCGTGCATCGCTTTTACGTATTTCCCGAACACGTCCAACGAGTCCACTGGGTTCGCCGTATCGTAGCCGAGACAATTCATGGTGTCGAAGCCGGCCCCTTGATTGTCAAACCCCACATCCAGAATGGTTCTGACCAGCGTGATGGGCGTTTCCTGCCCGGTCTCGTAAAGGAAAGTCTGACCGTTAGCCCGGCAGTGCCCCACCACCTCCTTGAGGGCAGTTATCGTTTCCCGGTATAAAGGATCCTGGGGATTCATGGGAATGAAGCCGCAATGGGTGCGGATGGCAGAGATCCCGCATTTCTTGGCAAAGTCCGAACTCTGCTTGAGCCTCGCGACCCGCGCGCTGCGCGTGGCGGGGGGAACGATGCCGATGGTGTTAGGCCCGTTGTCGAAATCCCAGATCTGCTCGCCCGGACCCATGGTGAAAATTGCCGTGCATTGAACGTTATATTTATTGAGCGCCTGAACCAGGTGGGTCTCCAGCCCGGGCGGAAACTCGTCGATGGCGAGTTCACAAGTTGGCAAGCCAAGGCTGTGAACTTTCGCAATGGCGCCGTCAGGGTCTTTCCCCAAGCCGAGGATCAGACCCATGCGCAGCTTCTCCTCTGCCGGTGGCGTCGCACGTGCCGCCCATAGACTTTGTCCAATAGCGGCCATCCCCGAGGCTTGAAGAAATTCCCTCCGATTCGGTCCGGGCATTCGTCACACTCCTGATCTCCACCGGGCTTCAGAGTGGAGCAAGCTCTGTGCGGTGTAGTATATCCCCGGGCGCCCTTTTGGCCTCAACACTGCTTCTCGCTTACTCACTTCACTCGCGCCAACGTCCGTTAAGGCAAACGAGAACATCCTCCCGGAGATTACAACCCGACGCGGGGGCGGGATACCTCCCTTTTCGTCTCGCACGACAGGACTTAAGATTCTGAACTCTGGGCGCCAGCACATCGTCTGGCACCCGCTTCCTTACGCGACAAGCCCCGACGCTGCTGAATCGCAAGCACGCAATCCGTCGAACCTCTCTGCCTCTCAAAACAGCAGACGTAGGGTGAACTGCATGCGTCGCATAGTAGCGTTGGCCATTAAGCTAGTGATTAACCCAGCCGTAGTATCATCCGCATTGGTGTCAGGAAATCCTCGGTTGGTGTTATTGAAGGCATTGAAGTTATCCCAACGGAACTCCAGCTTGGTGTCCTCATTCAGAGGAGTCTTAAAATTGAAGTCTTTCCCCAGCGCCAAGTCGGCTGTGAACCACGAAGGACCGCGCAGTTGGCCGGAATTTCGACCGTAGTCCCCGAACAAGTAGGGTCCCCGTAGCGCCGGGTCCTCGAAGCAGGCCGGATTGTACCAAATCCCTGCCGGAATGCTCTTCGCCGGATTACACCCAGGAATAATGTCCGGACGTTGCCCGAAGGTAGAATTCAGCGAGCCATTGTCAGCCCAATTGATGGGGATTGGGAAACCCGTCATGATGGTGGTGATGCCATTGAATACCCATCCACCCAAGATGGCCTGCTCAACTTTCGGAGCCGAGGAGCCAAAATGTTGACCGGCACCATACGGTAGATTCCAGATATGCGCGATCGTCCATACGTCGGCGCGGTCATTGCTCTCAACCCCATAAGACGCCTTGAAGTCGAAGGGATCGATATTCTGGTCGGTCGCGCCGAAACCTCCGGTCTCACGGTCCATGGCTTTCGACCACGTATAAGACGAGAGTATCGAGTAGCCGGCGCTGATTCGTTTGTCCAATGTGACTTCCAAGCTATTGTAATTTGCCGGCAGGCACTTACACCGTTCGGCAATCGTGGCGGTTACCCCCTCATAAGCGAAAGGTTCATTGGCGGTTTGGTTCCCCGCTTCGGGGTAAGGAGTGTTCGGATTGAATTGATTGAAGAGATGCCGGCCGACATTCCCTACGTACGCCACAGTAAGGGCAGTGTCCGGGCGAAACTGATGCTGCACCGTGAGATTCCATGTATCGACATAGGAGGTGGGATCGTCAAAAGGCATGTACTCGAGGTTCAGCGAGCCGGGGATCGAGGAAACCGGCAAGATACCGCTCGATGGGTAAACCGGAGGTGGAGGCGCAGGCACGGGCTGATTGAGGCTGTAGAAGGCTCCGCTCGAGTTGAGAATGGGGAAGTAGGTGCCCGTAATATCCTGCTGTCGAGTTTGAACAGGATAGCTGCAACAAACGTTCAGGAAAGGCCCACCCCCATAATTCGAGGCGAAGTAGCTGCGACCAAACCCGCCTCGAATCACGGTTTTTGACATAATGTTGTACGCAAATCCGAAGCGGGGACCGA
>JASHTO010000195.1 GCA_030040515.1 Terriglobia bacterium | reverse complement strand
GGCTATCAGGTGGCTGTGGCGGATGTGAACGGCGACGGCCGGCTGGACATTCTCGCACTGAGCTCCGCGAAGAGCATTGTGGAGTGGTATGAGAACCCCACATGGACGCCGCGCTCTGTCACCACGGCGACGCACAAGAACATCAGCCTGGCGCCGCTGTTTCATCCGGGATATCCGGCGCGTGGAATGGCGCTGGCTAGCGACTTTGCGCTGAACGACAGCACGCAGGGAGGCAGTTTGTGGTGGGCGCGGCCGGCCGTTTATTGGGACCAGGAGTGGCGGCTCGCTCCGCTCGGCAAGATTCCCACTTCGCATCGATTGCGCTGGGCAAACCTGGACGGCAAGGGTCGGATGGCTTTGGTCGATGCGCCGCTGCTGGGTTACGGCTCCGTTGCTCCGGATTACAAGGTGCCCGCGCCGCTCACGTGGTTCGAAATGCCGGAGGTTGATTTAGACCGGACGGCAGACTCTCAACAAGCACCGCCCGCTTGGCCCTCCCATCTGATTGATGAATCCTTGACGGTCATTCACGGACTGAATGTGCTGGATTGGGACGGTGATGGGCGAGACGAAATCCTGACCGCGAGCTTCGAGGGTGTGCACCTGTTTCACTCCGCGGGGTCGGGCGCGGAGCTCACTTGGACGCGCACGCACCTGGGTGAAGGCGATCAGCATTCCAGGCCGAAGCGCGGCTCGAGTGAAATCGGCGTGGGCAGAGTTGCCGGGAAGCGCTTCCTCGCCACCATTGAGCCTTGGCACGGCGATCAGGTGGTGGTTTATACTCAGGGCGAACCTGGAAAGATGTGGCCGCGGCACGTAATCGACCCGAGCTTTCACGAAGGTCACGCCTTGGCCTGCGCTGATCTGGATGGCGATGGAAACGATGAAATTGTTGCAGGCTTCCGCGGGCCGGGCACCAGTCTGTTTGCTTATTACGCAACCGATGCCTTGGGAATTGATTGGGAACGGCAGCTTGTTGATGCGGACATGGCCGCTTCGGGAGTGGTCATCGCGGATGTGAACGGCGACGGCCGCCTGGACATCGTGACCATTGGCTCTTCCACTGGAAATGTGAAGTGGTACGAGAATCGATCCGGATGAACTGCAAGAAGGTCTACTGAGTATTGCAAAATATGGTGACAACGGTTCGCTGTAGCGGCGCTCTGCGAGCGCCGGAAAACCGCCGGTCGGTCCGATTTCTGGACTCTGGTGGAGTCCGTCGGACTCCCGAAACCGGAGAGACCGGCGCTACAATGAGTTGATGTCACTATATTTTGCATTCGCTCGATAAGAGCGTGAGCGCGTGGCCGGCCGGACTGGATTGCGACGACGGCTTTTCCTTGGCAGAAGCAGGGTTTGAGGGTCGGCTAAGAGCATCGCTGCGGCTAGAGCTACCAGAACCGATGCGAATTGAACGACGAGGAAGATGGGCACGAGTTGGTGAAAGACACTCATTAGCACTCCCTTCGAATCGGGCTATTCCAGCTCCAACATTCGGGTTTCTTGCGACTTCCATCTCTCTTATCGGCAGGGATTCGGGAAATCTTGAATGTTTTTTCGGTATGCTCCGCAAGTCCTGCCTTCAGCACGACTTGCGCCGCTTTCTAATCTTTCGCTCATTAACTCCCATTTAGGACGAAAGCTCCCGGGCGAATTGCCGATGTACCCCTTGGGGAGGGGTTCGCAGCGAGAAGTCTACGAACTCCCCGGGGAAGGGCTTGTCATGATCTGGCTGACGCGGCTGAACAACCGGCCGCTGGTGGTGAACTCCGAGCTGATCAAGTTCATTGAAAACGCCCCGGACACGGTCATTACCCTGATCACGGGCGAGAAGATCGTGGTACGGGAATCCGCCGAAGAGGTGATGACCCGAATCATTGACTACCGGCGTCGCTTGCGTGGCCCGAGACTGGTTTTCCCTTCCCTCGAAAACCCCGTCGAGGAGCCACACCCAGAAGCGGCCAGGGAGCAGGAGAAATTCGACAAACCGGAGTCGCCGGGAGAGGCGGGAGGCTCATCTGAACTTGCTGGATAAAGGGCCGGACAAGGGGGCTGAAGGTGGACAAGAGTAGTTGGGGTGGAGTGCTGCTAGCCATTGGCGGGATTATGGCTGGCTTGTTGCTGGAAGGGGGGAAGATCGCCCAGATTCTCCAGCCCACGGCCGCGATGATTGTCTTTGGCGGCACGATTGGGGCCGTCATGTTGCAGTTTCCGCTTCCCGTCGTGCTCACCAGCTTCAAGCGGCTGAGAAATGTCTTCTTTGACCGGCAAGCCGACCCCAAGGAGTTAATCAAGGAGATCGTGGACTTCGCCAGCAAGGCGCGGAAAGAGGGCATTGTTTCGCTTGATCGCGAGCTCGAGAACGTGAAGGAGCCCTTTCTGCGCAAATCGCTCATGCTGGCCGTAGACGGCACGGAGCCCCAGGAGCTGCGCAAGATGATGGAGCTGGAGCTCGAGAACCAAGCCGAGCATGAGGAGCGCATTCCCCAGGTATTTGAGGCGGCGGGCGGATTTTCACCCACCATCGGCATCATCGGCGCGGTGCTGGGGCTGATCCAGGTGATGCAACACCTGGACAATATTGATGAAGTGGGCCGCGGCATCGCCGTAGCGTTCGTGGCCACCATCTACGGCGTGGCGTCGGCCAACCTGCTTTTCCTGCCTTCGGCCGGCAAGCTGAAGATCCGCAATCGCTCCGAGCACCAGATGCGCGAGATGATGCTGGAAGGCGTGGTTTCGATCCTGGAAGGCCTGAACCCCCGCATGGTGGAAACCAAGTTGAACGGCTTTCTGGCGGATTCGCCCGCGCCGGCGGAATCCCGTGAGGCCGCGGCATGAGCCGTAAGAAGAAAGCCGCGGAGCACGTCAACCACGAGCGCTGGCTGGTTTCCTACGCGGACTTCATCACCCTTCTCTTTGCCTTCTTCGTGGTGCTTTTCTCTTCCTCGCAGGTGGATAAGCGCAAGGTGGGGAAAATCGCCCAGGCCATTCAGGAGGCGTTCCAGCAAATGGGAATCTTTGAGACGGCCAACTCGCGCATTCCCATGGTTACCGCCGATCCCCTCCCGGCTCAGAACATTCCTCTGATCGAAGATGCTAAAGGAATATCCGGCAACGGCCAGATGGGATCGCCTTTTGAAAGCACGTCAGGTTCTCCGCCCACGAAGGACATGGAGGCATTGGAGAAGCAGCTTTCGGGCGCCCTGGCGCCGGAGATTCAGCAGCACGTAGTGGCGCTGAAGACCAGCCGCGAGGGCTTGGTGATCACGCTGCGCGAGGTGGGCTTCTTTGACAGCGGTTCGGCGGAGCTTCGACCCACTTCCGAAGCAGCCGTGCACCGCATCGCCCAGGTACTGATGGCGCAGCCCAATAACATTCGCTTCGAAGGCCACACGGACAACGTGCCGATTCACAACGCGCAGTTTGCCTCCAACTGGGAACTCTCCACCGCGCGCGCCACGGAGATGATTCGGCTGTTTATTACGAAATACGATTTCCCCGCGATGCGACTCTCCGCCGCCGGCTATGCGGAATACCATCCCGTCGCCACCAACTTAAACCCCGAAGGCCGGGCACAAAACCGCCGCGTGGACGTGGTGGTGCTCAGCTCCACCCCGGAGAAGCCACCCGGCAAGCGCTAATTCCTTTAGGAGTTCCCCCGGCTTTGCCGGGGAGGCCGGAAAAGTTTGACGAATCCGGAAGTCGCTCTCCCGGCGCTCCGTGAAACTGGGAAGAGACCCCTCTCCCCTGGGAGAGGGCAGGTGTTTACCTGGCCCGCCCGCGCGCGGGGAATTTCCCTCTCCCGTGGGGAGAGGGTGGCCGAGGGACGAGGTCGGGTGAGGGGTCTTTTGTCGGCGGCGGTCAGGCCCCTTTGAGGGGCCAGCCGCCGTAATGCCTCCGGCTTTGCCGGAGGATACTTACGCGCAAGGCCGCACGCCTATCCCCCTCTAACTGATATTACTGACTTCAGGGTTATCAACCTCACTCTTATGTTGTGTCTGTGTTCTGCCGATAAAAAACAAGGGACCATCGGAATCGACCATGACACCAACACTTC
>JASHTO010000015.1 GCA_030040515.1 Terriglobia bacterium | reverse complement strand
TTGGTAGCGCTACCGGGAATCGAACCCGGGTTTTCAGATTGAGAATTCGACTTTCACAGGAAATCAACAAGTTACACCGACTGTTGTTTAGTGTGATAACGCGCTACTGAGCCAGTATTTATGCTGGTCCGGGGCACGTCACTGCATATTCGGTATCACCCGATATCGCCATGTGGTGGTCAGTGAGGGTGGTCAGCTATTTTCGGGCGGTGCGTGCATGCAGGAGCATGTTTCCCCTATGCTTACCCTTCCCGTTGCATCCTGGGGCAATTCTGGCGCATTGGCGAAGCTTCTACGCGAACGCCTGACAAACCCGTGGATTTCGCTATGGAAGACCCATTCCCGGCAGCAATAAGTAAACTCTCGGCGACAATGCAGAACTTACTTGCTCGGACTTCGTATTCGGGGAGTCTGCATGATTGCGGGTGGGAGGGGCGTTTTTCGTTCCAAATCCAATTTAGGTGATGGGTTAGGGTGTGGTCTTTGGGGATTGTTAAACCATTGGCGACCAATAGGGGGTAATCCGCGCCGAGTCACTTCCGGGAAGCCAACGACAGAACATGTAGACAGCTAGCAATCACCCCCGCGTCGCCCGTGGAGTAGTTCCAGCAGGGTAGCGTGAGTCGGACCGACGTAGGCCAGATGAGAAAGAGAAATCTTCGGGTCATGGGCAGTTCTGGGGCACCTACTGAAGTTGGACGAGAGTTCGAAGCCCCAAACAGACCTAAATCATTTCAAAGATTGCTCATGCCGCCGTCGATCACCAATTCGCTGCCAACCGTAAATGCCGATTCGTCAGAGGCGAGGAAGACTATGGCATGGGCGATCTCACTGGGTTTGCCGAAGTGCCCAATAGGGATTTGATTCTGGATCGACACAGCGGCGGTTTTAAGATCAGGCTCAGACAAGCCAAGCTTCCCGTAGAGCGGTGTCGAGATTGGCCCCGGGCTAACGGCGTTCACGCGGATTCCACGCGGGAGAAGCTCACCTGAGAGGGTGCGGGCTAGCGAGAGCAGCGCAGCTTTTGCCGCGCCGTATACGGTGGTGTTCGGCATGCCGAGGTGCGCGTTGATGGAGGTGTTCAGCACAATCGATGCCGGATTCGCGAAGATCGGCAACAGCGCTTGAACAAGAAAATACGGCCCCTTCACGATGGTCGCGAACGAGCGATCGAAGGCGGCTTCGTCCCACTGCTCGATGGGCTTGAGCACGGCAACCCCGGCGTTGACAAAGAGGATGTCCAGCTTTCCGAATGCCTGGCTTAACACGTCTGCCACTCTCTTCTGGTCGCCCAGGTCGCCCGCATCGGACGGAATAACCAGCGCGTCGCCCCCTAGTTCTTTGCGTGCCGCGTCAAGAGTTGCCTGATTTCTACCGGTGATAGCGATACGAGCGCCTTCGGTCAAAAATCGGCGTGCGGTTTCAAGGCCGATGCCGCTGGTCCCGCCGGTGATGAGAGCACGCTTCCCTTTGAGCCTGTCCACGATGTTTCCCCTTTGGTTAAGACTATGGAACCCCTGTTACTTAGACTGGCGTGTCGTGAAAAGGATACAAGAATCGCGTATCTAAACTCAATATCGTTAGCAGATTGTCAGTCTTGACACGGAGCGACATCCGGTCCCGATGGCAAGATCGGCCTCACTAAATTCGGCACAGGAGGCCTGCATCGTTGCCACCTGTCAGAATCGCAGTGCAGGCAATTTCCCCAAAGCGCCAGCGACAGCGGGCCACGCTGTGAAGTCGATTGTTCATTCTTCTCTGTGCTATAAAGATTTTGATTTTGACACTGGCAGTCACCTCCAGTATTTTCCCAACATTGCATTCGGAAAGCACACGACGTTGGGCCGAGCGATCTGAATCGCTGTCGACCGGGTTAGTTATTTCGAATGCATGCGGGCTGGTACCAATCAAACTTGGCCTGGATCCGCCGGCGATTGATCTTGCAAGTCCAAGGTTGCTTTAGCCTTCAGGAATACCAGCGGAGAACGCGGCAGGATGTTTGCCGCAGGCGCGGAGGTGCCGGTTCGCGCAATGGGTTATAAAAGCTTCAAAGTCATAATTTCGTCAAATCTTCCATGAATTGGAGGTCGAGTCCACATTCTATGAAGGACACTCAAGCCATCGTTGTAAATCTTACCAAGCGGTGCATGCCCGTATTTGTAGCAAGTCTTGTAATCCTGGGCGGGATGCCACTGCGTGCACAATCGGACAGCAGCTTTGAACCTTCGGTCACTGTAGGCGCAGGCCTGCAGACCAACTACCAACACAACGCCCCCGACGGGAGCAGTTCCACCGACCAGTTCTCGCTTGATCATATCCGGCTCTACTTGAGCGGTGACGTCACCAAGAACATCAGCGTAATGTTCAACACGGATTACCTGGGCAGCGACAACAGTATGCAGGTGCTTGATGCGGTGGGGCAATTTCACTTCAATTCCCATGCCAACGTCTGGGTGGGTCGCTTCCTGCCGCCGAGCGACCGCGACAACTTCACGGGGCCGTTCTACTCCAATGCCTGGGCCATGTATACCGACGGCATCCAGGACGGCTACCCGTTCGTCTATCAGGGCCGCGACGACGGTGTAGCCTATTGGGGGGACTTCAAAGCCGGGTCGGCCAAGGTCAAGGCCTCCGTGGGCGCTTTTGACGGAGCTTCCGCCACAGGCGATGCCAGCATCCTCTGGGCCGAGCGCATTCAGGTTGACTTCTGGGACCCGGAGGACGGCTATTACCTGAACAGCACCTACTACGGTGACAAAAACCTGCTGGCCATCGGTTTGGCAAATCAGGTGCAATCGGGAAAGACTGCCACCACGGCCGACTTTCTGATGGAAAAAAAGGTGCATGGAGGAGGCGCCTTTACGATTGAGAGTGAATACTCACGTTACAACAACCTGGGCGGATACAACGCCAACTATATCCGGAGCGAGGGCGGGTACGGACAGGTCTCCTTCCTGATTCCGCCGAAAGTCGGCGTCGGCAGGTTCGAATTGCTGGGGAAATATGCCGACGCGGAGTTTACAGACGGCCTTGTTTCGACCACAAAGAATCCCAGTTATCGTCAGCAAACGGTAGAAACGGACCTCAGCTACATCATCAAGCAGTTTGACGCGCGCATCATGGCCTTTGGCAAAGCCACGTCATTCAACGCTGTCCAGAAAGACTACTGGGAGGC
>JASHTO010000194.1 GCA_030040515.1 Terriglobia bacterium | reverse complement strand
GCCGCTACAAAAGGAGGATTTCGATGAAGCGAGTTTCAAATTTCGGCCGCGGATCAACGCTGATTACGCGGATCATGGTTTTATTGGTTTCTGCCTTCTGCTTTCTGCCCTCCGCCTTCCCGCAGGGCTCGGCCGGGCCGGTGCTGGGCGGAACGAATTACAGCAGCCTGACGAGCGCGTTTTCCGATCCCAGCGTGAGTTGGGGCGCGACGGGCTTGACACTCAATTATTCCGCGGGAACGGTGTGGCAGAACGGTTCGGGCCAGACCATCAACGCCAACACGCTCACCTTGACGACCAATGAAGGAACGTGCACGCAGGCGGGCGTGCAGGCCAACCAGTGCAACATTATTTATTGGACCAGCTCGGCGGGCAGCAGCCTATCGAACAGCACCAGCTACTCCACGGCGGCGGCTCCGGGGAATCGCATCCTTTATTACTGCTCCACAAATTCCAGCGGCAACATCACGGCGTGCGCGCCCACGGAGCTCGACATCAACGGAGCGACTCCCACCACCTACGGCGACGCAGCATTTTTTGTTCAACCGTCGAACTGCTTCATGGTGCCTACCACTACGGCGTTCAGCACCGGTCCGGCGCTGGTGCGCGTGGGAGCGAATCAGTTGGTGTATTCGGGCACGACTAACACCACGTCGGGGACGATCGCGCTGACCTGCGACATCACCTTCGGCGGGCGCACCACCAGCGGCCTGGGATTCCAGCTAACGGGCGTGAGCCTGTACTACGGTGTGCAGACTACGGCGCTCAGCTCGATCGCCGCGGCGACGGTGGCGACGGTGACGCTGCCGTCGGCGGGCGGGTCGGCGTCGGGCTCAGCCAGCGCGGCCGGCGGGACGTATTCCGTCACGCCCACCACGCTCCAGACCGCTACCACCAGCAGCGGGAATTGCTACAACGAGCAGATCGCCTTCGGAACACCGTTCACTTACACCAACAACACCAAGGTGAGTTTCGACCAGGTGTTCACGACCGCAGGCTCAACCGCCACCACGCTGCAAGTGTGCGGACTGAAGGTGTACGGGAACTGGATTCAGTAATCCCGCCGCGGCGGGACGATTCCGGAAGCAAGGGTAGCCACGGCACGAATTGCGTGCCGTGGGTATTTCGGAACGTGGTAAGAGCCCACGGCAGAAAATCGCTGCCGTGGCTACCACTACGGCAAAAGACGCGGGCCGCAAATTCAGCGGGGCGCGCCACGGGTGAAGAAAATGGCGACTGAGAATTTCAATTTCGTTTCGCAACTGAGCGCAATGCCGGCGGAAGGATTGGCGCGCATTCCGATTCTGGTGACCGGCAGTTGGGTGAAAGGCGGGCGCGAGGTGTCGTTCACGCGCGATGAGCTGGACACCGCGGTCGAGAATTTCCAGAAACTCGCCAACCACGACTTGAACGTGGATTACGACCACGCGTGCGAAGACCTGGAACGCGCCGCAGGCGAGCCCACTCCCAGCGCGGGGCGGATCGTGGCGCTGGATGAGCCGGAGATTTTCGGATCGGGTGATCGGGCGATCGGAAGATCAGGTGAACAGGAAGGCTGGTCACCCGATCACCGGATCACCCGATCGCCCGATCGCTGGATTCTCTACGGCCGCTACGAGCCCACCGAGCGCGCGCGCAAGCTGATCAAGAGCCGTGAGTATCGCTATGTCTCGGCGGCCTTCGCCAAGGAATATCCCGACCGGAAGACGGGCGAGTCCCAGGGCCTGACGCTCACCAGCGTGGCTCTGACCAATCAACCGTTTTTGGATGAACTGCCGGAGATATGGCTGTCAGTATCGGGTGATCGGGTGATCGGAAGATCGGACGAACAGGAACGCCGATCACCAGATGACCCGATCACCGGATCAACCGATCATCATTCCCGCCTTTCGGCGGAACAAGGAGGAAATATGGCAATGCTGACTCTCAAGTGCTCCGCCGACGGCACACACGATGTCTACGATGGGGAGAGTAAAGTCGGTGAAATCGAACACGGCCACCTGTGCGACTACGCTCAAAAGCATCTGGACCTCGCACCGTCCGGCACTGGGCCGGGCAAAGCGACGGAGTCCGACCCCGGCAGCCTGAGCGCGCCTGGCGCTGGCATATCGACATTAAGCGCCGACGCCTGTGCGCGGTTCGCCCGTGAAGTCGGCGCGGAGGGCCGGTCGGCGGAGGAGATCCGCAACCTGGTGGCGCTGGCGCTGCATCCGCCCAAGGCCGAAGTGACGGTACTGTGCGAAAGCATCGGCCCGGACGGCCGGCTGAACCCGCAGCGCCTCGATTCGCTCGATGACAGCGGGCGCATCAGCCGCTCGGCGTGGCGGCGCGCCAAGGAGGCCGAGCAGCGCGTGCTGAGCGCCTTCCAGCGCGGCCAGATCACGCCGGCCATGATGGCCACGGGCGCGCCGCTGCGCCTGGCGCTTTCCGACGGCCCGGCTTTCAAGTCGCTCATTGAAGACCGGCCGGCAATGTACAAACCGAATTCCGTCGTCGGAATCGGCGGCACGGGTGCGGAGACCGGCGAATCACCCCGCCAGCTCTTCAGCCGCCTGGTGGAAGAAAAGAAGCAGCAACTCTTGCAGGCGGAGCCGCGCCTGAATGAGCTGGAGGCCCATCGCAAGGCGGGAGCCCTGGTTGCGAAAAGTAATCCCGACCTGCTCAAGAACTACCGCGCGGACGCCAAAAGCGTTTAACGAAAGATCGCTCGGGTAGCCACGGCACGAATTCTGTGCCGTGGGTACTTCGGCACGCAATAAGAGCCCACGGCAGAAAATCGCTGCCGTGGCTACCAATATAGGAGGAACACACATGCCATTAGGAAATGAAGGACTGACGGCCGCCAAGTTCGACACCAACATCCGCGCCCTGCGCGGCACGGTGATGAGCTTGCCGGTCTATAACCCCTCGACTGAATCGGATTTCTACGTCGGGCTGCCGTCCGGATTCAACACGGCGCCCACGGGAGTGCTGTCCCAGGACGTGGTGGAGCCCGGTTATCCGCTCACCTCGGAACTGTGGCTCGACCCGACAACCAACAATCCCATCACCGGCTCGACACCGCCCACGCCGTTCACCTCGCAGGGGCGCGCCTGGGGCCTGGTGATCAACGCCGCGGAGGCGGAAGTGATCGCCGCGGACACCACTATTCAAGCTGAAGATGATGTGGTGATCGCCGACGCCTATGGCCGCGTCACCTCCATCCGCAACGTCACGACCGGCAACACCGCGTACGTAGTGGGCAAGGCCAAGTATCCGCCCACGGCGGTGAACCAGCGGATTCGCATTCAGGTGAATCTGCACCAAACCAAGGTGTAGCGGGTTTGATTGTAGCGGCGCTCTGTGAGCGCCGGCGACGGTCGATAGACCGCCGCTACAGCAGGGCGGCGCCCGGCGTGGAATCCCGCTGAAGCGGGACGACCAGGCTGCGCGCGATACGGACGGCGGGTAACCACGGCGTTGGTAACCACGGCATGTTCTTCAATGCCGTGGGCAGTCGTGGCGACCAGGAACCCATGGCATAAAATTCAATGCCGTGGCTACCAATCGCTGGCCCGTATCCAGAGGTTTCCATGGAAGTTTCTTTAGCCCATCTCGACCAGTTTTTGACGAATTACTCGATTGTGTACCGCAACCAGGATTTTGTGGCGGGGCGGCTTTTCCCCGACTTCCCCGTCGCCAAGCAAAACGACCGCTATCCGATTTTCGGGTTCGAGCGCTTCAAGGCTTACAACACGGAACGCGCCCCGGGCAGCGAAGCCAATGAACTGCCCGCCTGGCGCATGTCGAACGACGAGTACTACTGCGATGGAAAAGCGCAGAAGCAACTCATCCCCGATGAACTCCGCGCCAAGTGGGACTTCTCGACCGGGCCGGAAGTCTTCACCACCGAAACGCTGGCGGACATCATTGACAAGCAGCGCGAGATTCAAGTGTTCAACCTGGTCATGAACACCTCGTCGGTGCCCAGCACCACGCTGACGGGGACGGCGCAATGGAGCGATTTCCAGAACTCCGATCCCGTCGCCGCCATCACCGCGCAGCGCACCACCATCCTGCTGAACAGCACCAAGGAACCGAACACGCTGCTGCTGGGTTACCCGGTGTGGTTGCAGCTTATCCAGCATCCCATCATTCTCGACCGCTTCAAGAACCACGCGCTGCCGCTCGGGTATCCCACCGATCAGCAGCTCGCCGGATTGTTCAACGTTGAGAACCTGATCGTCGCTAAATCCCTGTATGACACGACTCAACAGGGCATTGCCACCAGCCTGAACTACATCTGGGGGAAGAACGCCATCCTGGCTTACGTCCCCTCGGGGCAGGGACAGATGATGATCACGCCGGGCACAACGTTCCGTTGGCTCTACGGGGTTCCGCAGAACGGCGGGATGCTCGTGAAACGCTATCGCGTGGAAGAGCGCAGCGGCGACATGATCGAATTCCAGACGTATTACTGCGTGAAGCTGGTCGTGCCCAGCGCCATGTACGTTTTCAAGTCGGCGGTGGCGTAATGAAGGCCGAAATTCGAAACTCGTCAACCGAAATTCCTCTGGCGAGTTTCGAGTTTCCAATTTCGAGTTTCGAGGTTTAGCCATGCCCAAGTACCTGGTTCTGCAGCCCATCGAGAAGAATAACGTTCTGTACGTTCCCAGTGGCGCGATGGGGCCGAAGCAACTGCCCAGCGGCGGACACGGGAAGCCCATCCCGGTGAATGCCTCCGGTGAGATCGAGCTGACCGAGGAGGAAGCCAGCGCCTTGATTCATGGCCAGGTGCCTCTGTTCGAAGGCAAGCCGGATCCGATCGGCGGCGCGGCGGCGCGGGAAAAGAAGGCTCAGGAGGAGGCGGCTGCCGCAGCCGCCAAAGCCGTGGCGGAAAAAGCCGAATACGAGGAATTCGTGGCCTTCCGTGCCGCCAAGGCGGCGAAGAAAAAGTGAACAACCGACCCCTCACCCCAACTCCCTTCCCCCCTCTTCCCTCTCCCCAGGGGAGAGGGAAGAGGGGAGAAGGGGTGATCGGGTGAGGGGTTTCTTACCGGCGTCAGGCCCCTTTGAAGGGCCAGCCGCCGTAAAGCCTTCGGCTTTGCCGGAGGGCGATTACTGACGGAGGTTTTGATATGTCAGCTTCAGCAACATTCACCACGCTCTACAGTTTCCGCGAAGACCGTCGGCGGCTTTACCGGCACATTCGCGTGGACATCACGGGCCTCGCCAGCGGTGCAAATACGATTCCGCACGGGATCACTGAACGCGAGAATCCGTCGCTCGGCGCGACGCCCATCGATGAGATCGTCCTGCTCACTTCGGACGTGGCCGTGCACCGCACCCAGGCGGCGGACAACACCAATTTGTATTACACCGTCGATTCGGGAAGCGGGACCACGATCAGTGTGTACGTCACCGTGTGACGCAGGAGTGGCGAATAGATGGGAGATGGTAGCCACGGCACGCACGTTGTGCCGTGGGTACTTCGGAATGAAGGGAAAAGCCCACGGCACAGAAGTCGTGCCGTGGCTACCCGGACTTTCGAATTTCGAGTTTCGGGGTTCGCTATGTCTTACACCACAGTCAATCAAGTCGCGGGCATGTTCCCCACGTTCGTTCAGAATGGGCCGAAGGGGCCTTCCGACACGCTCATCCAGAATTATATCGATGACGTGGCGGGCGAAATCGACGGCATTTTGCAGCGGCGCTTTCAGGAGGCCTACCAGGCCGTGGGATTTCCGGCCTGGCAAGGCAGCTTCTCGACCGACCAGTTGAACCTGCTCGAGAAGATCAATCGCTACGGCGCCTGTGCGCAATTGGCCGAGGTGTTCGAGACCTCGGGAATCACCGCGGCGGCGCGCGTGGCCAAGAGCTTCGAGGACGGTTACCGCGAGATGTGCAACAAGCTGAACGCCCGCGACGCCGAAGGCACGCCCCTGGCAGAAGGCGGCGACTACGACTACCTGTTCGATTCGGAAGCCAAGGTGGAAACGCCGCGCCCGCAATTGGGCGGAGTCGCCGGCGGAGATCAGTATCCGAGCGAGACGTCGAGCGAAGCTTCGACGAATGTATTTAAGAAATGGGACAGGAAAGAATTTTGAGGTAGCCACGGCACGATTTCGGTGCCGTGGGTTCCTCGGCGCGACAAAAGCCCACGGCACCGAATTCGTGCCGTGGCTACCAAACATCGTTAAAGGCAAAATATGGCCTGGACACAAGCATATCAAGCTCTTTTCGCAAAGCCGCTGGTCAACCAGTTGATCGCCATCATCCAGCGCGATCAGGCTTCGGCGCTGGCAGTGGTGAACGCGGCGCGCGCGGTGGACGGCAATCAGCCGCTCAGCGCGATCGCGGAGTTCCACAAGGGGCCGGGCACGCGCACAAGCTGGCCGTGGCTCTATTTCGAAATCGATTCCACCAACTTCGTGCGCAGCGACGACAAAACCACGCGCTACCACGAAGCGCGCATCCGCCTGGCGCTCGATACCGGCCAGTACGACCAGGAAATGGCTCAGGAAGACGCGCAGGATTACGGCTGGCTGCTCGACATGATCATTACGAGCGCCGGACCCTGGCCTGATCTCAGCGATTGGACTACCTCGCTGCCCATTCAGCATGAAACCGTGCCGAGCGGAACCACCGCGCCCAACGCCGCGGGAACCGTGAATGACGTTTTCATTGAGTCGCACAAGCCCGGCCCGGTGGAAGTTCCCGGCATTGACGTTCCCATCATGCGCGTGACGCTGACGGTGATTTTCGACCTTGAGGAAACGTGATTTCACTTTTGCGCTTTGAAATTTGCCTTTTGACTTCGCTCTTCGGCAGGAAAAGTCAAAAGGCAAAAAGCAAAAGGCAAAATTCAAAAGTAAGGAGCTAACATGGCTCTTGGCACCGCAACCCCGACACTGATTCATCAAGGACCCGGGTGGCTTTATTTAAATGTCTGCGCTCCGGCCACCGGCCACCGGCACGTTATCGGATCGGATGGCACGCCGACGCAGCCTGCCTGGCCCAGCGCCACGGCCGTCACCGCCGGCCAGATGATTGTCGACCCGAACGGCAACATTCAGGAATGCACGACGGGCGGCACTACGTTTGCCAACGCGCCCGGCACATGGGGCGCCACGTTGGGCGCGACCACCGCTGACGGCTCGACCGTGGTGTGGACTTGCGTGGCGCTGGCGCCCGCTTATCTTTTCGCGGGCGCACTGGAGGGCGCGACCGATCTCGACATCGGCGCCAAAGTGGAAGAAACGACTGCCGATCAAGAAACCTTGCCCATCGACGCGGTGATGACCGGCGAGGTGGATTCGGTCGCGGTGACGCTCAAAGAATCGGATTGCGCCAAGCTTCAACTCCTGATTCCCCAGGGGACTTACGCCACCGGCACGGATAGCACACTGCCGGCCGGCGCTCAGGCCTACGAAGAGATTGCGTTCGGCGGATTGATGCCCGTCCCCAAGTTCGGCGTGCTGCTGATTTCGAAACGCAAGGACCAAACCTCTAAATTCGTGGTCTCGCAGATCTACCGCGCCTACCAGAAAGAAGCTGTGAAGCTGCCCTTCCAGCGCGGCAAGGAGACGACGTACAAAATCACCTTCCAGGCCGTCGCGGATTTGAACCGGCCGGTGGGGGATCGGGGCGGGAAGGTGTACCGGCAAATATGATTTTTGTAGGGGCAGGGCTCGTCCCTGCCCTTCCGTGCAGCGATATCGGGCAGGGGACCCCCACATGGTAAGGCAGGGCACCCGCAAGGGGTGCCCTTACGGAGCTCATTAATGTCAGGCAACGGAATTGCCAAACCCGAAGACTTCAAGCGCGCTCTGGAACGCGCCGGCATTGAGCGGATCGATTTGCCCGCGTCGGGCCTTTCCGTTCTGCTCTGCCGGCCTCCGATTTTTGCCGCTCTTGCCATCGGGCGCGAGGGTACACAGCTTCAATCGCGCATTACCGACGCCAAGCCGGAGGAAATCAAGCCGCAGGATATCGAGGCGTTCACAACCTGGCTGAACGGAACGTTAACGCGCCTGTTCGTGCAGCCGCGATTTTCAGGAACACCCGAAGAGGGCGAAATCGGCCTGGCTGACATTCTGATGGACGACTTGAAATTCATATTTCGTTGGTTAAGGGGCGAGGTGTTTGGGGCTGAAGGTGGCACGGGCGTCCCGCCCGTGATGCATGGCCGGGACGGCCATGCCACGCCAGCGACCCAAGACCTCGGCCGATTTCCTGGAGGACAAGGAGCGGCTTCTGTACCTCGCGGAAGTGGCGAAACGCAGCCACTGCCGTCCGAGCGAGCTGCTGGAGCTCAACGGCATGCCGGCGTACCTGCTGGACTGCACTGCGGCTGAAGCCCTCGCCGCCCACGAACGCGGCGAATGGGAACCGCAGGAGAGTGTGATCGAGTGGTGAACATGAAAATCGTCTCTGGTCCTTTGCCCGTTGCAACTGACCACGGAGCAGTGACGGCTAACGAAGAGATCCCTCACCCGGCTCGCCCCGGCTGATGAGAACGCCGGTGGCGAGCCACCCTCTCCCCTCGGGAGAGGGGAAAAATTGTTTTCCTTCTCCCCAGGGGAGAAGGTGGCTGAGGGACGAGGCCGGATGAGGGGTCCCTTCTAGACACTTTGAGGGAACGAGCGTTCTAAAGTTGCAGGCTTTGCCGGGGAATACTTACAGGTCAACCATGGAAAACGGTCAAAACAACATTCTCGAAGAACTTCTCAAACTCGGTGCGCAGCCGGAGAAGGCGCAGGCGGCGCTCAGGATTATGGATTCGTCTTCAACCGGGTTGGAGAAAAGCGCCCGGGCATTGAACCAGCACACGGAAGAGATTGTGAAATCGACGCGCGCGCAGCAGCAGGCGATGGAAGTCTTCGGCCGCATGCGCACCGAGACCCAGACCGCTACGGAGCAGGCGGACCAGCACACCAAAGCGATTGAGAAATCCACTCTCGCCCTGCGATCACAAGCATCGGTTGGCGCGGAGGCAGTAACAGCAGGTCTCGCGGGATTGATTGCCGGGCGCAAAGCGCAGGCGGGCGTGGAAGCTGTGTGGGAGACGGCGCGCGGCATCGCTCTGCTGGCAGAGGGAACGTGGCCGCCCAATCCCGCCGCCATTCTCGCCGCCGGCCTGCACTTTGAAGCTGCGGCGGAGTACGCGCTGTTGGCCGGAACCAGCAGCCATCGCCGCAGCGCTGCCGGAAGCGGCGGTGGCGGGACTGCTGGGCGCGGGACGGGATCCGGCACGGGTGAGTCGCCGTTCGCACAGCCTTCCTCGGCCCTTGCACCTGGCGCGGCCGGAGCGAGCGCCAGATTCAGCGGTTCCGGCGTGGTGATTATTCGCGGCACGCAGGATTTTGAGAATTACGTGGCCCAGGCAGTGAACGGAGCAGTTGCGCGCGGCGTGAACGTGACATCGACGACCTCGATGCGCGGCGCGCCGGTGGGGCACTAATTCCCACAGGTAGCCACGGTCAGCGATGTTCTGACCGTGGGCACTTTGATCGGGAAGGACCCACGGTCAGGAAGGCGCTGACCGTGGCTACCACTCGAATCTGGAAATTCGTTTCGAGTTTCGGATTTCGAGCTTCGGATTTCGATTATGGCCAATCCTTCGATCGTTTATCCCTTAGGCGACGGCATGGTGACGCTGGTCTTCCAGCGGCCGCCGAACAAGGTTCCGGCTTACTCGTCGGTGGCGGTTCGTCACGACAACGTGGCGTCGAGCGGCGTGCGCGAATCGATTCTGGAGCGCATTGACAACTTTCTCGACCTCGACATGGACTGGGTTGCGGTGGGCAGCGACGTGGAAGCGTGGGCGCAGTTCATGAGTTACGCGCTCCAGGGGGGAGTGTTTGCCTATTACCCCGACAGCTCCCAGCCCACTTTCACGAATTATTGGCTCGAGGACACAAACTGGACCGCGACTTACAAAGCCGCGGGGCAGTACAGCTTTCATCTGAAGTTTAGATTGGTGGTCACGTAGGGGCGGCCCTCGCCCTGCGGCCCAAAGCCTTCGGGCGACGGGTCGTGGCCGCCCTGGGCAGGCACGAGACCTGCCCCTACGACAATGATAAACGGCAACCAGACGTGGCAAACGGGGCTTAACGCTCAGGCAAAGCAGCCGCTCTACATTTTGCAGATCCCGCAATTCGGGATCGTGCTTGCCAGCTTTACTCCATCGACGGTGCAGCCGCTCACGACAACAGGTTATGGCGTGATGTGTTGGGGGATCGGAGGGTGGGGAACTTAGGGCCGGACTGCGTTCGGCCCAGAAGTATGAAGTTTGAAGGATGAAGGTCGAAGTTGTTTTCCTCTGTGAATCTCTGTGCGCTCTGTGGTGAGAGGTTTTAAAAGCAGTCATCACAGAGATCACAGAGGAACACGGTGAAAAAGTACGAGTTTCGAGTTCCCGATTTCTAGTTTCAGGTTTTGACGCGATGCCCAACGTTTCACAATATTGGCCCGGCGACTTCTGGCCGACGATGAATCAATCGCTGGCGTGGCTTTACGCCCGGCAAACGAGCCCGGCGGGCAACTGGCTGGGCAACGCTCTGCTCACCCAGGGCGCCACCGACTTGGCAGTGACGGAAGAGCCTTCCACCGGGCTGGTGGAATGCGGCCTCAGCTCGCTCATCAATTTCCTGACCGGCTTGACGGTGAGCGGCGCGCAGGAAACTCCCTACGCGATGAATCAGATTGAATCCATCGTGGCGACGCTTCCGCCCGGCATGTATCCGGACAACCAACTGGGTCCGGATGGTTACCCGATCAACGAATCGGGCCAGGCGCTGCCCTGGGGAAACTTGCTCGCCAACGGGTACGAAGTCACAACCGCGATGCAGCAATCCATCAACACGCTGCTCTACAATGCCGGCTCGAGCCAGATCACTCCCGGACAGCCGCAGACCGCCGGCGTCATCGCCAAGTGGACCGCCAACGCCATTTATCCCTTCGGCGCGCTGATTGTGGACTCCAACGACAACGTGCAGATGGCGCTCTACAACGGCGTCACGGCCAACACCAGCAATCCACCCACCTGGCCGACCACGCTCGGTGCGCTGACCGGCGACAACACACAGGTTTGGAAACTGATTGCGCTGGGTTATGAGAATATCGGCTGGGTGGCCACCGGGTACGCGTTCAATCTCATCAACTCGCAGAGCTCTTACCGCGTGGATCTGTTCGTCCACACGGACGTTTGGTACTACCAGGGCAGCTCGAGCCTGCAAACCGTCGTGCCCACCGGGAGTGGCGCCTACGGCGGCGCATACACCTGGAGCATGGCGAACGTTTTCCCCGGCCTTCTGCTCGCGGCACTTTATCCCACCAGCGTGACGCAGCCCTCAAGCGGTTGGTACGGGTCGACAATTCCAGCCGGATGGGTGGCGCACACGAACACCGGAGTTTGCCAAACTCCCCAGGCAAACGCCACGCTCGGCGGCCAACTTACCGGCTACAAGGCGCAGGTGTACATCAAGACGGACATCGAATATCTGCTGGAAGATAACATTCCCATCATTGTGCAGAGCGACGGATTCCACGCGCGCGCGGGCTCAAGCCTCATTGCCACGCCCGGCACGACCGAGGTTCACATTCTTTACGACGACCCGGTGGTGGGTTGGACGGAGATTTTCGATTCCGCAGGAGAGGAACTGGCGTATTCGGATTTGCCGCGCTCGTTTGATGTGCCCACCAGCGATCCTCTCTACGTCCCCGATCCCGGCGCGACGGACCTGCCTGCCATTCAAAATCGGGGGTACATCTACGACGCCGCACTGGCCATTCTCGCCTACAGCTCGGCGGGCAATTTTACCGCGGCGAGCAACATTATTAATCAGCTTGATGCGTTCCTTGCGGCGCCGGAATATCTTGCCTCCACCGTACTCGAAAACGCCGAAGAGGGTGGGACGGCAAAGTGGTCCGCCAGCGGAACGGGCGCAACGATTTCGAACATTGCCGCAGACTCCGTTACGCCGCAGGAGCCGCCCTACGGCACAGGAAACATTCTGGATTTTCACTCCAGCTCCGCCAATGATGTTTTCACCTATGTCGGCAGCGGATTTCCCGACACCACGGACGGTTACATCAGCTTTGAACACATGGAAGGCCCGTCGGTGGGATTTATTTTCGACATCAGTCTGGTAACCGCGAATGGCCTGGTAACGGATATCCAGGTCACAAACGGCGCGGCCGGGCCAGCGACACTTTCCGGAACAGTTATCACCCTGCCCATTGGACCCGGCGCGACGCTTTGGCGGACGACGCTCATCAACCTGCAATCTGAAATCTCGAGCCTGGTGACCGACACTCTGGTGAAGATGACGGGATTCAAGCTCACCCTCACCGCGGCAAGTACCGACCTCTATTTCGATAACCTGAGCGTTGGCAGCCTTCAACCGGCAAATAGCCTGAGCTTCAGCTACGACACCTACAACGGCCAGGTTGACCAGGCGTACATTCGCGCCGGCGCGATGGCGTGGGTGGTGTACGCATATTGCGTTTACATTACGCTCTCGCAGGACTTCAGCCCCACGCTGCCCCTGCAAGGAATGATCGCGTTTCTGCTCAGCTTGCAGAGCACCGCGTCAGATCTTACCAATGGATTGTTTTACGAAGGGTATGGGAGCTACGTCGATCCCGGCTATCAGTTTGTGCCGGGCGCGGTGCTCACCGTCTCCACCGAGCACCAGATCGATTTGTGGTTCGCCTTCCAGCGCGCGGCGAACCTGCTGCCAGTGGCCGCCACCAATCTTCTCAAGACCGGGCAAATTACTTCCAGCCAGGCAAGTTCGCTCACTGCGACCGCCGAATCCGCCAGCGCCGCCGCCGAGAGCATTGACATCAACATGATGGCGAACCTTTATATCGCGCCTTCGGGCTCCGTGCCCGGACACTTCGCTCAAGGCGTGACGGGAAGTACCCTCGACACCAGCCAGGCGCTGGACGCTTCCGGCCACTGGGCGGCGCTGTGGGCGCACGCTAGCAATCGCGACGACATCGCGCTGCAATGCGCGGAATTCGCTTACCAGAATTTTCTTCTGACCCATCAGACGATAACTCTTTCGAGCGCGACGAATTCTTACAACGAAGCTTATTCAGTCTCGACGCCGTTCAGCGGAATGAAGCCCTATAACGATTCGCCGGGCGGATATTCCGGCTCACCGCTCTCGGTTTGGCAGGAAGGCACATGGGGCATGATTCTGATGCTCCTTCAACTTTATAACATCATCGGCCTCGCGAGTTTCTTCACCGGCCTCGGAACGACCATCGATGCGGTGCTTACGACTCTGATCAGCGGCCAGGCGACGATTTTGCAGGCCACGGGCAACGGCTCCCTGCTGGCATACTCACTGGCGGCGCGCGGACTGCCTTATGAATTCGAAGTGTGGCCGGCGCTCGCCCCCACCGCCTGGATGTGGCTGGTGGCGACCAATCCCACCCTGCTGCTGACCGTCGCGGGGCTGCCGCAGATGCTGCCGTACATGTACGTCCCCTCTGGCGCGGAACAATCCATTGACGACAAGAACGGATCGAGCTCCATCGGCCAGATGGAAATCCGCTGCATTGACCCCTGCGGCGTGCTCCACACGCTGGCCGCGCAGGAAGAATTGATCGGGCAAATCGTGACCTTCAGCATGGGCTTTCCAGGAAGCTCGATCGGCGACTTCGTTCCCCTGCACGTCATGCAGATCTCCGAAATCGGATTTGACACCGATGGACGCGTGATCCTCCGCGCGGACGACCTGAAACGCTTCGCGCAAGGAGCGTTTCTATGGGCGAATGGCGGACCGGAGGAGTATCTGCCGGGGCAACAGAACACCTGGCAACCTAGCGGCGCGCAGTGGCAGGCCAACAGCTATCCGGTTTCGAACGACAATCCGCGTTGGGTGAGCGGCAACCCTCTCGACATTTTTCTTGCGGCCATGCAGAACGAATTGGGCGTGGGACAGGATGAGGCGCTGAACGCCGTGGTGGAAGTTGGCGCCACGGGAGGCCTGGTGGCCGCAGCGAATCCTTTTTGGGCGCAGTATGTTCCGCTCTCGACCGAGGCAACCGGCGGAAATCCTGCGACGCTGATTAATCCCAACCCCTATCTCGATGTGCCCGGCATTACGGCTCTTCGCGACGGCATGTTCTCCGGCGACTGGTTTGAATTCAAGATTACGTCGCCGCAGCAGGCGCGAAGCTGGCTGGAAGATCAAATTCTCAAACCACTCGGATTGGTGATGGTGATCACTTCGAGCGGCCTGCTTACCCTGAAGCCCATGAAAAATCCGCTGAATCAGACACCGGTGTTCAGCTTTACACAGGGCAACATCGTGGGCATTCCGGAAGTTCGCCTGGCGCCCATCATTAACGCATTGTCATTCCGCCTGGACGCCGACGACACCGACACCAACACGAGCGCGCGGACGTACAACACCACGGTAACCATGCTCCAGCAGACCAGCTACAATCTGTTCCGCTATCTCTACAATCATCAGGTGGAAACGGCCGGGCTGCGCACGGCGCGCGGAGGCACGCTGCGCGCGTTTTTGCTGGGCGATCAGCTCTTCCGGCGCTACGGCTTCGGCACGCCCATCTATCAGGCGGTGACGCAGCTTGGAGCGCTTCAGCCCGAGTTGAAGGATTGGGTGTCGCTCACGCATCCGCTGATCCCGGATTACATCAGCGGCGGACGCGGGGTGACCAACATACCGTGCGAGGTCATCGGCCGCGCACCCGATTACACCAACGGGCAGATGCGGTTCACGCTGCTCGATATGCGCCGGGCCAGCACCACCACGCCCTATGAAATCGCGCCGCAGGCGGACGACATTCCGCCCTATTCGGAAGCCACCGAGGCCGAGCAGGAGACGTACTTTTTTATTACCGCTACGCCCGGAGGGGACGGCGTGGTGACGACACCGTTGAGTACGATCTTTTGACGGTAGCCACGACACGGATTTGGTGTCGTGGGCTCTGCATTAGGAAGAACCCACGGCACACAAAAGCGTGCCGTGGCTACCAAGGAAAACTTTATGAGCCAAATGCTGATGTCCGAAATTCCCGGCTTCTTCGACCTGGCGGACAGTACGATCGCCGGGGGGCAGCCGCTGACTGATTACGCCCTGGCGAAGATCTCGCACAACGCCAAGTTTGGCGCGGTGCGCTGCGAAATCATTTACATGGGCTTCTATGGACCGGGCGACACCGTTGCTACGCCCATCTCGCCCGTGGATGGCTATGCTTACAGCTACCCGGAATGCCTGTTCATCCCCATTCTCTATTCCTCGCGCTCGCCCGCTGCGGGTTACGTTCCCGGCCAAGCCACGCCGCCGGCGCTGGCCAATAGCGATCCCGGCCAGGGCAGTTTGGCGGTGTGCCCGTATCAACTCGATGTGAACGACGCCAACGGCAAGGTTGTGATCCAAACGTATTGGTCGACAAGCGGCGCGGAAAATCAGGGCACGGCGAAGGTGATGGCGATCTGCCAGCGGATGAGCGTGAACTTGCCCGCCGGCGTATCGGGGGATTGAGTTTGGAAATCGGAAACTTAACCCTCCCGCAGCGTCACTGCGGCCCGAGTTTCCAGTTTCTAGCTTCGAATTTCGAGGATCATTTATGGCGATTGTCAGGACAGTTCTTCCACGAAAAGGCTTTGTCCAACCGCAGCACGGGATTACTCAGTATGAAAGCGATATGGATTCAAACATGTCGCTTCTGGACGCCAACGTGGCGTTCATGAGCGACCTGGC
>JASHTO010000193.1 GCA_030040515.1 Terriglobia bacterium | reverse complement strand
CGGCCCTTCAGAAGGATTCGCCCGCCTGCACGATCATTTCCTGCGCGTGGCGCATTTCCGCCATTTCGCGTTCCACGCGGCTCGGAACCATGGCCAGCAACGTTCCCAGCAGCGTTACGAGGCCGCCGATCCATACCCACATCACCAGCGGATTGACGAACACCTGCACGATGGCTTTGTTAGTGCCTGGGTCTAGTCCCGCCAGCACCACGTAGAGATCCTCGGAGAGCGTGGGGTGAATCGCCACGTAGCTAGTGGGCTGCTGGCTGGCCTTGTAGAAGCGCTTCTCCGGGTGCATCGACGTGAACGCCTCGCCGTTCTTGGTGACGGAGAAATTGGCGCGCGTGTATTCGTAGTTGGGAGTGTCACCGGTGACCAGCTCATCCAGGCGCAGCATGTAATTATTGATTTGCAGGTTGTCGCCTTCCTGCATCAACCCTTTGGTATCGGATTTGAACGCCTGGCCGGCAAAACCGATGAACAGTAGCACGATCCCGATGTGCACCACATAGCCGCCGTAGCGGCGCGTATTTCGCATGGTGAGGTTGTAGAGGGCGACGGCAAAATTCTCATTCGCCGTCTTCATGCGCGTCCGCGCGCCCTTCCAGAATTCGCCCACGATACAAACCGCCACGAAGACGCAAAGAAACAGCGTCATCCAGGCGTAAAGGTTGCGTATACCTTCCACGAACAATATGATTCCCGCCGGCAGCGCCACGGCGAGCGGCAAGATGAAATTACGCTTGATGCTCTGGAAGGAAGTCTTGCGCCAGGCCAGCAGCGGCCCCGCGCCGGTCAGGAGCAGCAGGAGCAGGCCCATGGGAATCGCTACTTTATTGAAGAACGGCGTGCCCACCGTGACCGTGGTGTTCTCAACGGCCTTCGAAATCACCGGAAACAGCGTTCCCCAGAAGACGGCGAACACCAGCGCCAGCAGAATCCAATTATTGAAGAGGAATCCGCTTTCGCGTGAGACCATGGAATCCAGCTTGTTCTCGCTTTTCAGGTGGTCCAGGCGGAGGACGAGCAGGGTGACGGAGAAAAACAGAATGATAGCGAGAAAAACCGCGAAGAACGGCCCGATATTCGATTGCGCAAAGGCGTGAACGGAGGAGACGATGCCGCTGCGCGTGAGGAACGTGCCGAAAATGCTCAAGAAAAACGTCAGGATGACCAGCGCCACGTTCCACACCTTCATCATCCCGCGCTTTTCCTGAATCATCACCGAGTGCAAAAAGGCCGTGCCGGCCAGCCAGGGCAGCAGCGAGGCGTTTTCCACCGGGTCCCAGCCCCAGTATCCGCCCCATCCCAGCACGGCATACGCCCAATTGCCGCCCAGCAGGATTCCGGTGCCGAGGAACATCCAGGGAACCATCGTCCACCGGCGCGTGGTGCGAATCCAGTTGTCGCCCAACTGTTTGGTGATGAGCGCCGCCATCGCGAAGGCGAACGGCACCACCATGCCCACGTATCCCAGGTAGAGCATGGGAGGGTGAATCACCATGGAATGGTATTGCAGCAGCGGATTCAATCCGTTTCCATCCGGGGCGGTAAAGGCCTGCGTGCCCGTGCTCGTGGCCACCGCCAGCTCCTGGAAGGGATTGGCGACGAAAAAGACAAGGAGAGAAAAGAAGGTGCCCGTGCCCATCAGCACGGAAACCACGTAGGGCATCAACTGGCGATTCTTTCGGCGGTTCTGCCACACCACCAGGGCGCTGTATATCGAGAGCAGCCACGTCCAGAAGAGCAGCGAACCCTCCTGGCCGGACCACAGCGCCGCAACTTTATAATAGGTAGCCAGGTCACGGTTGGAGTGCTCGGCCACATAGGCGTTGTGGAAGTCGTTGGTGAGAATCATGTACTCGAGCGCGACCACGGCGAGGGTGATCATCAGGAAGAAGCCCCACGTGGCGCGCTCGGCGCTGCGAGTGATGCGCGTGCTGCGCAGTTTCCCGCCCACGGCTCCGGAAACCAGCGCGTATGCCGCAAATGCCAGAGCGGCAATCAGACCGACGCTTCCAACTGGATTCATAAATACTCCCTGAGGGACGTTGCTGCTTGAGGTGGAACTCGCGGGCGGCTTGTGGTGCCGCGCCTGAAGTTTACTTCGCGCCGCTGATCTCGGCCACCGGGCTCTTCATGCTTCCGCCCTTGGAACCGGGCGCCGCCTGATACTTGGAAGCGCATTTTGCCTGAATCCTTTCGGCGCGGAACTCCCCGCTCGAAAGGTAATCGCCATCCACGATGGCCTGCGCGCCGCCTTTGAATGTATCCGGGAGAGTGTCGGTTCCCACATAGGTCACGGGAATGGATTTTGTGTCCTGGGCAAGCCGGAAACAGAGTTGCCCGCCGCGCTGCTCCACGGACCCCTGCTCCACCACTCCGCCCACGCGCACGTGATGGCGCGCCGTTTGCCCCTGGGTGAGCTCGTTCACGGTCACATAATACATCTTGCTTTCCTGGAAGCCGGACACACCTTCCCACGCCGCTACCGCCAGAATGATGGCGATGCCGATGCCGAATTTCCACCTTTTCCCGTGCATTTGAGTTACGCGCCTCTAACCAGGGGACGCGAGCCCTCGCAGACTCTTGGGATCTTCCGCCAGCAACCCCAGATAAAATTTTGCACCTGCCATCGCTCAGAGTCAATCAGAAAGACATCGCGGAAATTGCCGGAATTCCACAGCTCAAAATCCATGGGCAGAATTGCGGATCGCGGTTTCGGCGTAGGGGCACCCGTCGCCCGAAGGCTTTGGGTCGCAGGGCGAGGCCTTGCCCTACGTATCATTCCAACTGTACCAGAGGTGACCCGCGCACAATCTTGACCTGCGGGTAGTTTGATGACAAATTGAACAGACCTGAACAACGCATTCGAGACGAGCCGATTAACGAAAATTCCGGGAGGCCTATGGTAGACAATTCAAAAATTCCATCCGCGCTTGCCGAAGTCTGGCACTTGAATAACCGCGTCAACTTGAAATTGCTTGACGCTCTCACCGACCAGCAACTGGCCGCCACTATCGCTCCGCGCGGCAAAACCGTAACCAGCTATTTTGCACATATTCATATGGCGCGATTCTATTGGCTCCAGCGCCGCGCACCCGGGTTGGCGAAATTCAAGAAGCTCTCCAGCAAAACCTC
>JASHTO010000192.1 GCA_030040515.1 Terriglobia bacterium | reverse complement strand
AGATCGGGAATCACCAGCGCCTGCTGATGTTCCCATACCCAGCCGCTGGGTGCGTCTTCGATGGGCCGCTCGACAAAATCCACGTAGGCACGCGAAGGGGTCTCGACAATGTGCACGCGCATGACGTTTCGCTCGGGCTCGTGCAGAACCAGCCAAAGTGTGTCGAATTTCACCAATCGCGGCAAGCGCTCCTTGAGGTTGTGAAATAGGGCGGGAAGGCCACGGTGCGTGGCAATCGATTCGGTAACTTCCAGCAGCACTTGATGCTGCGAGGCAGGAGGCTTCACTTTCTCCGCTATTCCTTCCGGGGCTGGCATAACTGAAAGGATACTACAGTTCGGCCCGGCACTCGTGTTTGACGGGGTCGCACATGCCCAGCAGATAGAAGTTAGGATGTGGAATTTTCGCAGACGGGTTGTCCGGATTTGAGCCGAGCGCAAGCCGTATCGCCAGCGCTTTCGCCCCTGACACGAAGTGCCACCAACCCTCACCAGGGGGTACAAGTGGCTCTCACGCATTCACTCGGGCAATTCGGCTGATCAAATCGGATTGTTCGTTGGCGCTCTCGGCGCCGATGGTCATAGCGTCGAGGATTCCCAGGTTCAGAGCGAAGTGCAGCGCCTCATCCTGGCGGGTGCGCATATCGCCCTGGCCTAGAATCTTCATGCCGATGATTCCCTTCCCGCTGGCGCGTCCTTCGGCAAGAACGGCTTTGACGGTATCGGGGTCGGCGTCCATGTGCGAGCCGATGGGATTGATGCGCGAGAGCATGATTTCCACCCAGGAAGATTTGGCGGCCAGTTGCAGAGCCTCCAGCTTGTGACAGGAGCAGCCGTGCGCGCGGATGACGCCCTTCTCCTTCAGCTCGGAGAGCACGTCCATGGTGGGCCGGAAGCGTTCGGTCCAATTTTCCTCCGTCACGCCGTGCATCAACAGGATATCGATGTAATCGGTGTTCAATTCCTGGCGGAAGCGCTCGACGTCGGCGCGCATTTTATCGGGCTCGCGCGCTCCGGACTTGGTCAGGATGGTCACTTTTTCGCGCGGAACGTGCTTCAGCGCCTCGGCCACGTGCGGGTGCGAGCCGTAGGAATCCGCAGTGTCGAAGAATCGCAGGCCGTTGTCGTACCCGCGCCAGAGCAGGTCCCCCAACCCCTTCAGGCCAAGGGCGGTCTGATTGGAATGATGGTTGTATCCAATGGTCCCAGTGCCGCACGCCAAGCGGCTGGTCTTGATTCCGGTCTTGCCCAGCACGATGGTGTCCGTGGCGCTGAAGCGCATCGTCGAGGCGGGCACCAAGCGAGCAAACAAATCCGTGCCCATCCATGCCGCGCCCATGGCGGTAGTTTTCAGGAAGTCCCGGCGTTTCATGTTGCCCTCTCCTGATGGTTGTGCTTGACTACCCTTGTCTCGTCGAAGTCCGGCTCACAGAACGCACAGATTACCACGCTTCCCAGGCGGTTCCAAGCGGGTAAATGACGACGTTTCACAAAATTGAGGAGCACACCCGGAACAGCGTAATTTTACATTTGCGAGGAGTTAGCCAAGGCAAAAGAGTTTGCAAAAGGTCGGGGGATGTGGAGCGTCTGCCAATGGCACGCATTCGACCACTGGCCCGCCAAGCATTAAATGCGGGGACATCCCCGGGTCGCCGTGGCGAAATTCGGAGTCGAAAACACGATGGGCTCGCGGTCGCCCGAGTTAAGTTTCCTGACCATTTTCTCCCCGCTCTTTCCCCCCCTTTCCCCCTGCTCCTGATACAGACTGCATAATCCCCTTTCATCCCCGTGTGGGGTGCTGGTAAGATGCAGGCATGAGCAGCCAAACCCAGGCATCGCTGAACGCCTTCGAGCATCTTCCTGCGGGAGAGAAGCGCGCCTTTACTCAGGAAGCGCTGCGCCGCTGCCTGCCTCTGGATTCCGTCCCGCTTGAAGATCAGGAAATAGGCGCTGCCTCTGCCGCGCTCTTCACATCCCTTGAGGGAGAGGATGGCGATTCCACGCCGCGGTGAGGTTTGGCTGATTGACTTCGGCATGGCAGGAAAGACCCGACCAGCCCTTGTGGTCAGCGTTGCATTTGGTGACAAAGAGCGCTCGCTTATTACCGTCATCCCGCACACCACCAGCCTGCGTAGCTCAACTTTTGAGATATCGGTTCCGGTTTCTTTCCTGAAACCTGGGCCTTTCTCGTGCCGGGCGTTACGACGTTCCCTACGGTCCGCGCCCTGCACCGCTTGGGCGCAATCCAGCCTGAGGCTTTCGCAAAAGTTCGGCCGGGTTGCTTCGCTGGCTGGGAGAAATGCAGGAATCGTGACGGGACCCGTGGCGCCCGGGAGAGGGCTTGAATGTGGGGACAGACAAAATGGTTACCGAGCTTTTCGGAAACCCAGGGCCAATAGAATCCAGTGAAACCCTCGTCCCCATGTTTCCGTGAAGCGTTCCCTCCCCGATTTTCGAAATCTTTTTCCGAAGGGAGTTTTCATGAACCGGCGAGAATACTTTCAAATGGCGATGGCGGGAGCCCTCGGCGCGGCATTGCCGGCCCGGCGTCTCGAGGCGGAACAGCAAGTGGCGCGCGCCGTGCGTGGCCTGCCGGTACCCACCATCAAGGACATCCAGGTGATCGCCACGCAGCCCTTGGGCGCGCGTTTGATTGTGGTGAAAATCCTCACGGATCAGGATGGCCTCTACGGTTACGGTTGCGCCACGTTCACTCAGCGCGCTGACCTGGTGGTACCCGCCGTGGAAAAGTACCTCAAGCCCCTACTGCTCGGGAAGCCCACAGACCGCATCGAGGATACCTGGCAGGCCTGCTATAACAGTTCGTACTGGCGCAGCGGCCCCGTGCTGAACAACGCCATCAGCGGTATTGATCAGGCGCTGTGGGACATCAAGGGCCGCCAGGCCAACATGCCCGTCTACGAATTGTTGGGCGGCAAGGCGCGCGAAGCTGCTCTGACCTATGCCACGGTGGGCGGCATGGACGCTTCCGAGGCCATCGATAAGGCTCGCCAAATGATGGAACAGGGATTCCGGTGCATCAAGATTATGACCGGCGTGCCCGGCATGGCTGCCTACGGCCCTCGCAATGGGCCGCAGATCAAAGGTCTGCACCCCGGCCCGGTCTTCGATTCCGAGCCCTACATGCGCCATGCGCGCGGGATGCTGGAAGAATGCCGGAAGCAGCTCGGGGACGAGATCGGCCTCATTCATGACGTGCACGAGCGCGTGAGCCCTCATCAAGCCGTGCAATTCGCCAAGGAACTCGAGCCGCTCAATTTGTTTTACCTCGAAGACGTCCTTTCGCCAGAGGATATCGACTATTTCCGACAGGTCCGGCAGCAGTGCGCAACCTCGCTGGCCATGGGTGAGCTGTTTAGTAACCCGCACGAGTGGCAACCGCTGATTGCCGAGCGCCTGATCGACTATATCCGCTGCCACTTGTCGCAAGTCGGGGGACTGACGCCGGCGCGCAAGATCGCCATCCTGGCCGAACAGTTCGGGGTGAAAACCGCCTGGCACGGCCCGCCGGACGTTTCGCCCGTCGGCCACACGGCGCAGTTGCACCTGGACCTGGCCAGTTGGAACTTCGGTATCCAGGAGGGCGGAGTCATCAAGGGCGTTGAAGCCGAGATCTTTACGGGTTGCGCCGCGTATAAGGATGGCTTCTTGTGGGCCAGCGACGCGCCGGGATGGGGAATTGAGGTGAACGAACAGCTCGCCGCGAAGTATCCCTTCCGCGATGGCCCCGACCATCTGAATGGAGGATGGGGAGAAATCCGGCGATACGACGGGAGCATCATCAAGCAATGAGCGAGCCGGTAGCCACGGTCAATGCCCTTCTGACCGTGGGTTCTTCCTTCCATGTTGAACGACGGTGGGATTGCCTCCGCCAGCGCGGTCGGCAACGATGGTAACAGTACGGAAAGCCCGCGGTCAGAAAGACACTGACCGTGGCTACCAACTCTTGAAGTGGCCGTCGGGTTCTTGGATGGCCGAAATGCTCCGTCTCCCGCGGGCAGATTCAAGATCGACAGGGCGCATAATCTCGACTACAGTAATTTGACGATCAGCTCATAGGACAGCCCTTGCTGGAACGAAAGTTGCTTGGAGGGCTGCGGCTGAAATCATAATTTTGGATCCGACAGGAGGGTCAATGCAAATCAAACCACCGATCACTCAAATTGCCCTGGACTTCGCGGATATTCCCCAGGCTCTGAAAATGGCGAAAATCGCCGTCGAAGTGGGTTTCGACTGGCTGGAGGCGGGCACTCCGTTGATCGTGTCGCGGGGCGTGGCAGCGATCGGAGAACTGGCGAGGGCCTTTCCGGACTATCCCGTCTTGGCCGACTACAAGACGATGGATTCCGGCGGCAAGAACGTCGAGCGCACGCTCGCGCAGGGAGGAAAATTGATGACGGTTTGCGCGAATTCTCCCGACGAGACGGTTCTATCGGCCATCGCCATGGGCAAGAAAACGGGCATCGGCGTGGTGGTGGATACGATTGGCGTGAAGGACCAGGCGGCCCGCGCCCGGCAGTGCGCCGAATGGGGTGCCGACCTAATCTATTTGCACTACGGCGCGGATCAGCGTCGCGCCGATGCCACGAAGGACGCGAGCCAGTGGTTCGAGCAAGTACAGGCCGCCGTTTCTATACCGATTGGTTGTAGCTGCTTTAGCACCGAAGACGCCGCCCGCGCCGTACGGCAGGGTCTCGAAAATGTAGTTATCGGCGAACCCTTGCTCAGCGATGCCCATCCGGAACGCGTGCTCCGCGAGTTCGTGCAGGAAGTTCGTGCCAACTACCGGCCGCGTCCGCAGGGGAGGCGGTAAAAAAGGTGTCTGGGACATGGGAGACAACTGGATTTGAACCTGTTATCAACAGGGATAAGTATTGGCATTGCGTTGTGCGGGAGTCGAATAAGCCGATTCTTTCACATGATCCTGGCCCCTTTTCCTGCGACCTCCTTTCCCCTAATTTCTGCACGCTTCCCGCAAGGCCCCTTTTGCTTGGAGTATTTGTGCGGGGGCAGATCACTGCCAATTTGACGGAGAGGATTTGATCAGTTGATTCAGGAAATCGTCAATCGCCCTGCGGAGGGCTTCGGCAAGCTGCCTGTGCTTAACAATGTCCTTTTCCTCCGAAATCAGGTACGCCTCTAAAGCCCCCTGAGCCTCCAGCAGTCGCTGTTTGGCGAATTCCAAATCGAGTGGAAGCGGCATAGGCACCTCGCCTGATCTATCGAGGATTGCAAAATATAGTGACATCAACCCATTGTAGCGCCGGTCTACGACCGGCGGTCTTTCGGCGCTCGCAGAGCGCCGCTACAGCGAACGGGCGTCACCACCCGCAGGTTTTGCGCAGGTGGGGACACCTGCGCTATGGCCAGCCCCAGTGCGCGTTCCCGCCGCTAACTTACCTTCTCCGGCTGCTTATAAAGCGCCTTGGCGTCGACCACGTAGCTCGGCGTGTAGCGATCGTGGTGACGCACCCACGACATCGTGTGGGCCAGACCGGCCTCATCGCGCCCCTTGGGCACCAGGTCGAGCAGGTTGTACGTCCCCACCAGAATATCGAGCCCGCGCGCGTAGCTGGAATAGGTATGGAAGATTTCGCCCTTCTCGTTCTTGTAAAAGACGCTCATTCCCGGGCCTTCCTCCGAAGGGAATTCCATTTCCGTGTAGTTATACTTCACCTTGCCTTTCGCCTTCTCTTCAGGCGAAAACGAAACGTGGTAGTCATAGTTGAAATCGCTGCCATTTGACGAAACCCACTTCACCTTCCACCCCATACGCTTCTGGAACGCCTGGATTTCCGCGTAGGGAGCGCGCGAACACAGCATCAAAGTCACGTCGCGTGCGCCCAGGTGAACGGTGGCACCGTCAAAATGGTCGGTGAGGTAGGAGCAGCTCGGGCAGCCCTCCTTCCATCCCGGTCCGAGCATGAAGTGATAGATGACAAGCTGGCTGTGTTTGCCGAAAAGCTGGGCCAGCGACTCCTTGCCGTTGGACCCCTCGAAAACATATTGTTTCGCGACCTTCTCCCAAGGCAATTCGCGGCGCTTTTGGCTCAACTCATCGCGCAGGCGGGTAAATTCCTTCTCCTTCGCCAGAAGTTCCTTGCGCGCCGCCAGCCACTCGGCCGGCGAGACTACTTTGTGTTGTTGTAGACTGCCGCTGGACATGACGATTCTCCTTCGATGGAATTTGAGTTTGCTGCAGTTTTCAGAAATAAAATCGCCTGACAACGAGGGCGGATAGGCCGCCGGCTGAGGTGGTTCCACTGGCAACGATGGCCGGGGCTGCGAGACAGGCTGGGCACAGGGGTCTTCCCTCTTCCTCTCTCGGCGGCTGGCGCAGAGATGTACCTCAATCTCTGCGTCTGACATCAGAATGTATACGTCCCCTTGAGTTCGCAGACTCCCTACCCCAGGAGTCTGTGCCCGTCCGCAAGATTTGCGCAGCG
>JASHTO010000191.1 GCA_030040515.1 Terriglobia bacterium | reverse complement strand
TGCCGGCAGGGAAACTTCGGCCCGAACCCGCCCTGGCGATAGAAGTTGTAGTAGTGCGTGTAGAAGCGGACGTTCTTCGGGTAAGACATGCGCAACTCGCGCAGAAACATCTCCACCGTGTCCAGGTCTTTACCGTGCAGTTCGGCGTCAGGCAGCATTTCGCCGTCGCGCATCACGTTGTGCACGGCCTCGGGGTGCATCACCAGGTGGTGCTGCTTGCAGAATTCCGCCAGCGCCGGCAGGTCATAGAGATTTTCCATGTTCACCGCCGCGTTGATCTGCGTGGTGTAGGGCTTGCGTTTGGCGAGAACAAATTCCAGGTTCTCCAGAATCTTCGGCAGCCCATCGAGCCCGCGCCGCTTGGCGAACCGCTGCACGTTCAGCGAATCGATGGAGACCTCCAGCATGTCGAGCCGCGCCACGCCGTCGGCGTATTTCTTGATCAGCAGGCCGTTGGTGGGCATGCTGGTCCACATGCCCTTGTCCGCCGCGTACGCGATGTAGTCGCAGGTGCTGGGGTTCAACAGCGGCTCGCCGCCCGAAAAGCTGAGCGCGAAGATGCCCATCTCGCAGAATTCGTCGATGCGCTTGAAAATGCGCTCGCGAACGGCGCGCGTCTGAAGGTCGTTGAACTTGCCCTCCTCGCCAAAGATGCAGTACTCGCAGAACATGTTGCACATCAAAGTGGTCTCAAACATCACCATGTAGGGCAGCTTGAACCCCGACCACAAGTGCTTCGCAGCGGATTTGGCGATGTGAGAAAACTTCATGGCAGTTTGGGCGCCCTTGTCAAGCCTGTTTCAGGATAGCACAGAAATGTGGGGATGCAGGGCAGAGAGCGCGGCATTGCATGGACTCGCCGACCGGTGACCACTCGGGCTTGCAGCATGGTTGATTCCAAAGTTAATTTATCTCGACTTCCATAAATGGGTGTAATATGCTTCGCAAAAATCAACTTTCTGGGAGCCCTGCCATGTTGAAGCGTCCGGCCCTTGCCCTTTTGCTGTTGGCAATATGTCTTCCGTCATTCGCAGGCATACCTAGCCGCAAAGCTGTGTATATCGGTGGAACCGTCAAGAGCCTCAAAGAAAACACCGAAGGGGAAATGTCGACGAAGGACGAAAAACTTCTGGTTTTCCAGTTTAAGAAGGAGCAATTCTCAATCCCATACGACAAAATCGATACACTCGAGTATGGCCAGAAGGCGGGCCGCCGCTTGGGGTTGGCAATAGTCGTAACACCTGTGGCGTTGCTCTCTAAGAAGCGCCGCCATTTTCTCACGATCGATTACACCGACGCGGACGACAAGCAGCAGGCGGCTGTGTTCGAGCTGGGAAAGGACATCGTGCGGGTCACTTTGTCCAGTCTTGAGGCACGAACGGGCCGCAAGATTGAATACCAGGACGAGGAGGCCCGCGAAAGCTCTAAGGGCAACTGAGGAGGGAGATAATGATTCGGAAACTCCCGGCATTGATTCTCTTGTCAGGCTTTAGCTGTACTCTCGGCATTTGCCAGGTGCCGCCGTCCCCAAGCTCGGCAGGCTCATCCAAGCCTAACCCCGACGTTCGCGCGGAGCTTGATGCCAAGCTTTCCACAGTGAAGCGCATTTACGTCGATAGCTTTGGCGACGACCAGGTCTCCAAGACGCTTCAGGCAATGGTGATCAACGCCCTCGACGAAACCCATCGCTTCATTGTTACTGAGAACAAGGAAAAAGCTGACGCCATCCTCAAGGGGCGAACGCTGGAAAGTACCTCCCAAGAGATCCATGCTACCGGCGAGGGTACAGCAGTTGCGATGGCATCAGGCAGCCACTCTGAAACTGCAAGTCCGTACGGAGGGAGCGGCCACGGGGGTTTTGCCGGGAAAGCCTTGGGCATTGACGACTCCAAGCTGTCAACGGAAACAATCAACGACGCACGTTTGGCAGTGCGGCTAGTCGCTTCGGATGGTGACGTGATTTGGTCCTCGACTCAGGAGAGCACGGGCGGGAAGTTCAAAGGCGCGGGTGCCGATGTCGCCGACAAGGTAGCCAAACAACTCATCCATGACCTCGACAAAGCCACACCGCCCACGACGTAATGAGATTAGCGGATGCTGGAACCGATAAAATGGTTGACATAGATGCGCGTACATTCCAGTTACCGCTTGTATAGCTTGCCGAAGTTATAGCACAAAAAGTCTTACGTGAAGCCCCACAACTTCTTCGCGGACCTAAGTACGTGGCACTCGACTTGCACGTGATGATTAGGCAGGCGATGCGCACTTACGACCTGCTCTTCTACATCAATGCTGATGACCGTCGAAGGACCGACTGCTATTGGAAGGCGGAGTATACCATCGTTAGTCTCCCATTGGTCCGGAACATGATCGACTGTCTCTACAACATCACGGCGATTCTGGAGGACCCGCAGCAAAACGGCCCATGGTTTCGCAAAAGCGGTTACTGGAGGCGACTCAAAGCAGTAGACGGGGACCAAGCGCGGTACGGAGGTCAGCCAGAATGGGATGAGTGGATCGCAAGAAACCGCAATGAGATCGATTTCGATCTGCGGGTAAACAATTTGACAATCCAAGAGCTTATGGATCAGCCGCAGTGGCCAACGCTTGGCAAGTACGTCAGCGACAGGAAGCCTGGAGGAGGACTAACACCGCATCAAGAGTTCCTGAAAACGTTTACTTACGGCCATTGGCGTGAGTATTCGGCCATGGCTCACGGGGCTTTTGAAGGTTTGATGCCTGTTGCAATGTTTTACATTGCGGATTCGATGCCGTTCGAATCCCGCCCCAAGCTGGACGAGACCTACCCGATAATCCTGAGCCTCCACATTGCGCGCTCAGCACTTGTTTTGTTATGCATTGTCACGGAGCTTCAGGCGTACTTCCATTTCGATGGCGCCAGAATTGACGAGCGCATCCACGAAATTTGGAATGCCCTAATGCCCGTCTTCGAAGCTAAAGAGTTATTTACCCAACGCTACAAAAAGTTAATGGAAGACAAAGGTATGAACCCCTAACTGCTTTTTCACACCCCCATTCAACAAGTCCCGAGACGGGCCAAAAGAATTGTGGGCGGCTGCATTAAGCTTCGCGGGCTCACAACGGATTCCGCGATTTAAGACTACCGCCTTCCCCGGCTGCTGCGTTCGGCTTCCATGACGTTGGCGAGGATATTGGTGGTGCGCGTCAGGGGGCGCAGGATTCGTAGGTTCTTCGTTGGGCAACGTAGAAGCCGCGGACCATCCGTCGGCTGACGGACGGTGGTCCGCGCTACAAATTTCAGCACCGTCAACTGACGGGTTCCCCCTACCCCAATTAATCACGGCTACTTGTTCGCAGGCGGCCAAAAGCATTTCATCCGCATATCTTTTTTGGTATACTGGGGCATGGCCTGGACGGTTGAGACTCTGAACGCTGTGGTGGATGCGGAGATCGAGGCTTTGCCCGAGGACATGCGCGCCCAGCTTGTTCGCATCTCGCAACTCATCGAGCAACAGGGGCTCGAGCGGGTCGGGGCTCCGCATGTCAAGCACTTGGAAGGATCGCTCTGGGAGATCCGGCTGAAGGGCCGCAGCGGCATCTCGCGCGCCCTCTATGTAACAGCAATCGGGCAGCGCGTGGTGATCGTTCGTGTTTTCGTGAAGAAAACCGAGAAGACCCCACGGCGCGAGATCGACCTGGCGCTGAGCCGGGCGCGGGAAGTTCGATGAGGGAGGTGGAGAATGGCACGGGTAGCTGATCTGCACAAACGGTGGATGAAGGAGCCGAAGTACCGCAAGGCGTTCGAGGCTTTGGAAGAAGAGTACGTGCTGGCCTCCGTTGTGATCGACGCGCGGAACCGCGCGGGGCTGACGCAGAAGGCGCTGGCGGAGAGGATGGGCACCACGCAGCCCGTGGTCGCCCGGCTGGAGAGCGGGCGCGTGCGTCCGTCGCTCCGCACCCTGGAAAGGCTCGCCCGGGCAACCCGGTCACGCCTGCGCATCCGCTTCGAGCCTCAACGAAAAAACAAACTCCACGCACAAGGTGTCATTTGAGGCGGGGAGGAACGGTTCGGAAGGGGCACAAAAAGGGGTTAGGAAACCTTATTTTCAGGTTTTGGATGCCGGTTCAG
>JASHTO010000190.1 GCA_030040515.1 Terriglobia bacterium | reverse complement strand
AGCATTGACCGTGGCTACCACTCGGAATTTTTTGGCCGAATTGATGGGCAAAGGCTCAGGCTGCTTGCGTGGCAGCGCGGGAGGCGTTTTTCTTTCCCAGGTGGCGACGAATCGTCCGAGGATTGATCTTCAACAGTTCCGCCGCTTGCAGGCGATTGCTATCCGCGTACTGAAGGACCGTGCGGATTACGGCGTTGTTTATCTCGCGCATCGGCGTGCCGAAAGTGAACGTCAGCGTAAACGTCGGGCTGGCTTCAGGCGGCGCGACATCATCAAAGGGGGATACCGACCTGGAGCCCGCGGAGGCTTCCTTTACCCCTACCGAACCGCGAAAATTCGTGAATGGCTTCATCATGGCCTCCAACAATCCACTGGTTAGTTTAAAAGCTGCCTTTTTGTCTGCATTTCTTGTTCCTTTCTCAATAAACCTGGAAGTCATTGAAATATAAAGGGTGAGGCGGGACCTGCGGAATTTCCACAACTCAATTGGGTCTTTACACACAATGGCCTGCGTGTTTTCACCCACCTTTTGACCCTTGCCTGGCCTTTTCCCCCACTGCGCTGGACAGGTCGGCAGAATTTCGAAAATGAAGAAGCTTTCCCGATATTCGACGAAGACCCGTGCGAGAACGAGGAAATAGTCCGTGCTAAAATGCCCCGCGTCTTCCGGGGGGAGCGGATGAGCCAACACATACGGGGGGCAGCTCAGAGACCACAGGGGAGGGCAGATGAAGAGCGTACAGGACTTTCTCTGTGCGCCTCTCCGCTGGGGATTAGGAACGGGATGGAAAAAAAGATTAAAACCGCCTCATGGGGCTAAAGTTTCCCCCGCCTGCCGCCGATACAACATTTGAGGTCATAAGGAGGCATTTTATGAGAGTTGATGGTCCCCTTCCGCTCCCTGAAAGTACGCAAACGACCGGGGTTACGCGCTCCGGGTCGACGGGCCAGTCGAGCAGCACGGTCTCCGTCAACTCCGGGCCGGACCAGGCGCAACTTTCTGTCGACGGTCAAACCATCCAGGCGTTGCAGGCCAGCCTTGCGCAACTTCCGGAAGTGCGCCAGGAGCAAGTCGAGGCGCTTCGGCAGGCCGTGGGCAGCGGCAATTATCAGGTTTCCGACCAGCAGTTGGGCGATGCCGTGGGTTCGGAGCTGCTGGGCGCGCAGTTGCAGTTGAGTTAGAGGACGGGTTTATGGACGACCTGGCTCCCGCGGCAGCGCAACGCACCTCCGACGATGGAGGGCGGGTGCGGGAAGACCGGCTTGCGGTGCGGAAGAAAGCCGCGAAAAAGGCGCCGCCGGCTCCTCCGCCGAAGCCCCCATCCCCGCCGGAGGCCGCCGTCGACCCTGCGGGGGACCACCTGCTCGATATTTTGGCTTGAATATGAGACGCGAAGTGCAACAGTACCTGGAATTGCTCGAAAAACGTCTGGCGACGCTGCGTCTGCTGGCCGCCGACCTGGACGAGAGCCGCTCGGCCTACGTCACGCTTGATCTTCGTCTGATGCACCAACACATCGCTCGACAGGAGAATCTGTGCACGGAAATCCGCCTGTTGGATACCGAGCTGCAAAGGATGAAGGAGAAGCTGCGAGTCCTGGCGGTGGCGGGCGAAATGCCCACGACGCTCAGCGAGCTCGAGGCGCAGCTTGATCCCGCCTCGGCGCGCCAGCTCCACTTGCTGCTGGGCGGGCTGAAGGCCATTCAGGCGGACGTGCGCCGGCTGAGCCGCGTTCATTCCGAACTCCTCCGTCGCTCCCGCCGCTCGGTGAACGTCCTGATGAATTTCCTCGCGCACTACTCGGGGACGTATCCGGCCCCTCTGACGCAAGCCAAGGGAGCAGCCTTCCAAGCGATGGTGAAATAGTATATGTCCAGCCTTTTCGGAACCATGTCCGTGGCTCTCCAGTCACTGCTGACCCAGCAGGGCGCGCTCGAGGTGACGGCCAACAACATCGCCAACGTCAACACGCCGGGCTATTCGCGCGAAGTGCCGATTTTCGAGGAGAGCCCTCCCACACTCGTCGGCAACACCGAGGTGGGCACGGGCGTTACCCTGGCGAGCGTGGAGAGCGTTCGGGACAATATCCTCAATCTGCGCATCGATCAGGAAACTTCGCAGCAATCCAGCCTGGACTCCTACGTCGATGCCATGAATCAGGTGCAGGCGCTGTTCAACGAAACGCAGGGCACCGGCTTGCAAACCGACCTGAGCAACTTCTTCAACAGCTTTCAATCGCTCTCCACGGACCCGACAGACTCTTCGCTGCAACAGTCGGTCATCATCGCCGGCCAGGACCTGGCCCAAGCGTTCAGCGAGACGAGCCAAAATCTTTCCACCATTCAGCAGGGTCTTGACCAGTCCGTGGTGCAGACGGTTGAGCAGGTCAACCAGCTCACCTCGCAAATCGCCAATCTAAATCAGCAGATTGAGCAGATCTCGAACACCGGCCAAAACCCCGGGGGCTTGGTCGACGAGCAAGACCAAGCCCTGACCAACCTCTCGAATCTGATTGATGTGTCGGTAATCTCCGCCAACAATGGGACGGTTTCGGTCACTACCTCGAACGGATCTCTGCTGGTTTCCGGCGATGTCAGCTCCAACCTGACCACGCAAATCAATAGCACCACGGGGATGCACGACGTTTATGACAACGGCACGGACATCACTTCCAGCATCGGCGGGGGACAGCTTCAGGGGCTCATCAATGCCCGCGACACCGCCCTTCCCTCCGCAATGTCGTCGCTGGACAACCTGGCCGCCGGGCTGATCTCCGCAGTGAATCAGCAGCAGACGGCCGGTTACGACGCGAACGGCAACCCGGGCGTGGATTTCTTCACGCCCTTCACCCCCTCGACGCCCGGCTCGAATGCCGGCGCGGCCGCTACCATGAGCGTGGCGTTGACCAATCCCGATCAGGTCGCCGCCAGCGGAACCGCCGGCTCTACAGGCGACAATTCCAACGCCCTTGCTCTGGCCAATCTTCAAAACGCTCCGATGGTGGCCGGCCAGACCGCCGGAGATTACTATTCCAATCTGATCGACCAAGTCGGGAATGACGTTTCCAACGCCACTACCCAGCAGGAGGCGGTCAACCTGGTTTTGCAGCAGCTTTCCAACCAGCAGTCCGCCGTTTCCGGCGTCTCGCTGGACGAGGAGGCCACCAACCTGGTGATGTACCAGCGCGCTTATGAGGCTTCGGCGCGCGTCATCTCCGTCGTTGATGAGCTCAACAGCGACACCATCGACATGTTTACGCCAAGCTGAAACTTATGGGCATACGCGTCAGTCCGGATGTCTACAGCGTGATCCTGAACGGATTGCAGCAAAATATGCAAACCGACGATCAGGCTTTGCAACAACTCTCCACGGGGCAGAAGCTGAATGAGCTCTCCGATAACCCTGCCGCGGCGGCTTCGCTCGTCACTCTGCGCTTCCAGAATGACTCCGACACGCAATACCTCCAGAACATTTCCACCCTGACCGGCTCCATGAACGTTGCGGATTCGGCGTTGAGCTCGGTCGTCGAAGCCTTGACTACGGCGCAATCCGTGGGCACGGAAGGTGCGGGTGGAACGCTCAATTCCTCCAACCTGCAAGCCCTGGCACAGCAAATCCAGGGAATTCAGCAGGAAATCATGGGGCTGGCAAACACTTCCTACAACGGTGAATATCTTTTCGCCGGCACCGCCACCACCACGCAGCCTTATGTGGCGGACTCCAGCTCGTCTTCCGGAGTGACCTATAACGGGAACAACAACACCAACAGCGTGGAAATTTCCCAGGGTGAGGCAATGCCCATCAATCTTCCGGGAAGCCAGATCTTCAGCAATTCCACGAACGACGTTTTCCAGTCCCTTCAGGACCTCTACAATGCCCTCAACACGAACGGCGATATCTCCGGGGCCACGGCTGAAGTGCAGTCGGCATTGAACTACGTCAGCCAGCAGCAGACCTTTTATGGAAACTCCGTGGACCGGCTGCAAAGCGCCCAGACCTTCCTGACCCAGCAACAAACCCAACTGACAGAAACCCAGAGCGGGATGCTGGACGCCAATACGGCCCAGACGATCACCAACCTGACTCAGGCTCAGACCACCCAACAAGCCCTGCTGGATGCCGGCGCCAACATTTCACAATTGGATTTGTTTGATTACCTGCCGACGAATTACTAAACGTCGAAGTCCTGTAGCGGCGGTCTATCGACCGTCGTGGGGTAGGTCCGTCAGCCGAGGGATATGCCTATGCAATGCGACGCTCGCAGAGCGCCGCTACAGCGCATTCTGTGGCGCACTGGATTATCTGTGGGTGCTTTGAGTCGTCAGGAGATTTCCCGCAGCGAGGTGGCCCAGGCGCACGTAGCTTGCATGTTGGCACGGACGTTCCCCAGGCGCGCCTTCTCCGCCAACAGCGAAAACTGGAGGGTTTCCATAACCCCGCGCAGCGTCTTCAGGTTATCGCGATATTTCAGGACTTCGGACTCGCTCTCGGAGGCCTGAGCGAAGGGTTTGAACCCGACAGAAAGGAACTTGGAAACCGCCTTCAGCCGAAGGTCAACTCCTCTTAGCCGGCGAATGGCGCCGCGTGATTCCACCCCTTTCGCGCCGTTTTTCGCGACCTGCTCAATGAATTCCTGGAACTCGAGGTTCGCCAGCCGAACTGCCTCCAGCAAGTCGTTGTTCATGACGGCACTCCTTCCTCGCCTTCAGGATAAATCGGCAACCAACCTCCCACCCTTTAATCCTCTAATCCGTTGAATGATCCACCGGCTCTGTCGGGGTGATAGCAGGAGCTTCACAGTATCGGAAGTATGATTTCGGGCTGTCAATTGCGCCGAAGAGACCCCTCATCCGGCTCGCCCCGGCTGATGAGTACGCCGGTTGCGAGCCACCCTCTCCCCACGGGAGAGGGAAAAGAATTTCGAAGGCGCGAGGCGCGCCAAAATTGTTTTTTCCCTCTCCTGTGGGGAGAGGGTGGTCCCGCCTGGGCGGGATCGGGTGAGGGGTCTCTTCCAGGCCCCTTTGAGGCCAGTTATTCTAACGCTTCTGACTCTAGGGATACTTACTCCCTGCGGACTGGCCGGTTCAGTTTTTCCCCGCCAGCGGCTTGGCAATTTCGTCCAGCAGGTCGGGCTTGCTTTCATCGCGCACCAGGCGGGGGAACTTTTCCCCGCCGTGATAATTAACCGGCACCGTCCGGTAGTAGTCATCGTTCAAGACCAGGAAGAGGATGGGCTGGTCATTCTGGGTGGCCGCTTTGATGGCGTCGTGGAGCAGATCCGCGGTGTAGGCGCGGTCATTGATGGCCATCACGCGCATGCCGGGGACGATTCCCGCCTGGTAGGCGGGGCCCCCGATCAGCGACTCCTGCACCACCCCATCCGAGCTCAATCGCAGGCCGATGGAATAAACCAGGTCCGCGCCGCCGCCAAACCGCCCACCGCCGCCCCCTCCTCCGCCACGGCGAGGTTCCGGCGGGTGATCGGACATCTCGAACTTCCACCCGCCATTCTCGATTCCCCCGATGGGCGCGTTGGGAGAAAGCGACGTCAAGCGCTCGTGGAAGTAACCGGCCCAGTCGTAAGGCGTGACAGCCTTCAACGCGGCGACCAAGTCGTCAAACGTGTAGGGCTTCACCTCCGGGCCGTGATTCGGCCCGCCGTAGAACTCGTGGCAAAAATCCTCAAAGGATTTTGCGCCGTGCGTCTGGTCGTGGATGATGGTGGCGACTTCGAGCCAGATCAGGTCGCCCTCGGGGTAGAAATCGACACCGCGACGCCAATCCTGCCAACCGCCGCGCTCGTAGGATGATCCGCCGGCCACCGCGTCAGCGGTATCCTGAAGCGACCGCCAGGTGCGGCCGGGGCGCCCCGGACCCATGTCCGCGGCGGTGTTGGCCAGATCGTCGCGGTATTGCTCGGCGGTCCACATGCCGCTGCGCGCCGCGAGCAGCGGGCCGAGGTAGGATGTAAGCCCTTCGTAAACCCACAGAAGATCGGTCTTCATGGGGACTTCGTAGTAGGGCACGGCGAGATCGGCCGGCCGGCGGAACTTTCCGTTCCAGGAGTGAACGAACTCGTGCCCGAGCAGTCCGGCCACGCTCCGGCGCCCTTCCGGCGTCAGCAGGCTGCGCTCGCCGATGCGGCTGTCATCGCACTCGTTATGTTCCAGCCCGAAGTGCGCCACGTGGTCGCTGAGGGTGAGCAGAAAATGATAATCGCGGTAGTGGCGCGCGCCGAAGACCTTCCCGGATTCGGCCACCATGTTGGTCATGCCCTTTTGCACCTCCGGCGAGACATCGATGGCCGCGGCGCTGTCCGCCGCCAAATCGAGTTCGTGATGGATGGGCTCGCCGGGCGGCGTAATGTCGATGGCGCGGTAGAACTCTCCGGCCAGAACGGGCGAATCCACCAGGCGGTCAAGCGATACGGGTTTGAACGTTACCTCGTTGCCGGATGCGCTCTCCACTGGCAAGGGAGTTCCGTATTTCCAGCCGGAGGGCAGCCGCAGCGTGGGCTTGAGAATCGTATCCTCCGCCCGCGTCCAGGAAGGATAAAGCACGTTCTGGTTCCAGCTCACGATCACCAGCTTGTCCGTGGCGGAGCCGCCTCCGCTGAACATTCCGCTGCCCGGCTCGATGTAATCAAACGAAACTTCCAGTTCGCTCGCCCCGGCGGGAACGTCAAGGTGAAAAGTAAAAACGTCCAGCAAGTCGCGCCTCCAGGGAAGGGTCTTGCCGCCGGCCGAGAATTTCAGGTCCACGACGTTGTCGACGGGGCCCGAAGGCTCATGCTCGCCGGGTATCCACTTGGGATAAAAAAGCGTCGCTGGTCCGGGCTTCACCGGGATGGACATGCGCGTGTGAACAATCTTCTCCGGCGCCTTCGAGGCGTCAACCATCAGGGTGATGTCACCCGATTGGGCGAGCGCGGACGTAAGGCCCAGAATCAGCAGCTCGAGTAATACCAAAGGCAAACGTGCGCGAATCGATTTCATCGAGGATTCCTTTCGTCAGGAGGATTGGAGAACGGGCTCGAACGGCAAACCGTGAAACAAGGAGGCCGCATTTCCCCGCGCCTTCGGCAGGGAATCCTACGCCCGGCATTGGCTTGCGTCAACACGTCCGCTACTTCCGCGTCATCCGCAGCTCGAAGATCATCCGCTCTTCACCTTTGTCATCGATTACATAGTGGCGATGAAGGAGAACGCGGCCCTCTTCCTCAAGGTGCGCGCGGGCCACGGTCTTGCGGCCGGGATGCTCGGTGTCGAGGGGCGTGGTCCACAGCACAATGTTTTGGCCATCGAATGTGCCGTCGCTTTGGCGAATCGACATTGTGGTCTGCCGCGAGTCGTACCACACGGTGGTGAAGCGATGGGTTTTGGAATCGAAGCCGGAGATTCCGGTGCCCGTGGTCTTGGTTCCGTCCTCATTGAAGAAGGTGAAATCCGACTGTAGAAACTTCCCGTCCTGGATCATGTACTGTTTGCACTCGCCTTTCGAAACAATCGGCTTCCCGTTTCGCGGAAAGAACGTCTTGACCACGTCCCATTCGCCCGCAAATTGCGCGAGCAGCTTCTGACCGGCGCCCGGAGCGTTCGGCGGCTCGTATTGATTGTGCGTTTGTTGGGCCACGGCGGCGTTGGCCGCCAGCAGCATGGCAATCATCCAATTCCTCATGGTTCGCATGGCCGGAGATGATACATGAAAATCGCGGCCATCGCTTGCCTTCCGGGGCTTCTGAAAATGGCAATTTCTTGCCACCGGCTGGCGGAGAGAGGTGTTTCAATCCCTGCTTCTGACATTTCAAGACAGATGTCCCTGCGGGCCCGCGGACTCCCCACCCCAGGAGTCTGCGCCGGCCCGATTCGCCGACTTCCGCAGATGTGCTAACCTTGCGGGGAGGACTTGTTGACGTGCAAAGAGACCTGGGCGCGATTGCCGGGCAGGTTTTCGACGTTGCCATCATCGGTGGCGGGATCAACGGGGCGGCGACGGCTCGGGAAGCGGCGTTGCGCGGGTTGAAGGTGGCGCTGGTGGATGCCGGGGACTTTGCCGGCGGCACTTCCAGCCGCTCGTCGAAGCTCATCCACGGCGGGCTGCGTTATCTCGAGCAATGCGATTTCAAGCTGGTGCACGAATCGCGCGCGGAGCGGCGCACGCTGCTTACTCTGGCGCCGCACCTGGCGCGGCCGCTTCCGTTCGTTCTGCCGATTTATCGCGGCGACCCCTACTCTCCGCTCAAGATTCGCAGCGGGCTGGCGGTTTACGATCTGCTGGGAAACCTGGGGGCCGCAGACCGCCACCGCATGTTGAAACCCCTGGATGCACTGCGGCTGATCCCCGCGCTCCAACCGCAGGGCCTGAGGGCCGCAGCGGTTTACAACGACTCGGAGACCGATGACGCGCGCTTGACGCTCGAAATGATTCTGGCCGCCGCTGAGAGCGGCGCCGTGGTGGAGAATTACGCCAAGATTCTGGCTTTTCAAACCTCCTCGGATGGGCTCGACATCATCGTTGCCGAAATCGAGGACCGGCTTTCGGGGAGGCGCCTGGAACTGCGCGCCCGCTATTGGGTGAATGCCACGGGACCCTGGGTGGATCACGTGCGAGAGCTTCTGCCGGGTTTCGAGGGGACAAAAACCATTCGCCTGACGAAGGGGACGCACCTCATCGTGCCGGCGCTCAGCCCGGACCACGCGCTATTCGCCGCCGTGCGACCGGGTGAGCGGGTCTTCCTGCTGCTGCCCTGGCACGGATACGCACTGCTGGGGACCACCGACACGGATTACGAAGGCGACCCCGGGAGCGTTCAGCCCGATCTCCAGGACATTCATTATCTGCTCGCTGCCCTGAACCGCATCCTGCTCCAGCCGTTGGCGATCAGCGACGTGCTGGGCTGCTTTGCGGGCCTTCGCGCACTGGCAATCGAACCCGGTCGAAGCCCTTCGGAAAATACGCGCGAATATCGCTTCCATCAGGAGCCTGGCCTCAGGAACTTCATCTCGATCTGCGGCGGGAAACTCACCACGGCGCGGGCGCTCGGGGAAAATCTGGTAAACCGCATGGCCGTACATCTGGGCGCGACTTCTTCCCCAGCTTATCGGAGCAGGACCACTCTGCTGCCGGGCGGAAACACCGGGCCACTCGAAGATTTTGTTTGCGGGGCCAGCGAGGCGGCGGGAAAAAGATTCGGCATTCCCGCTCCCGTCGCGGAGCGGATCATCCGCACCTACGGCAGCCGCTGGGGCGAGGTGCTGGAACCAATTCGCAAAAGCCCGGAACTGACACAATCGCTCGCGGGAACGCCGACGTTGCTTGCCGCCGAGGTGGTGTTTGCGATCCGTCACGAAATGGCGATGGAAGTATCCGACTTTCTGCTGCGCCGGTCGGGGTTGAACTGGCTGGCCGCAAGCTTGTTGCAGGAAGCGGCGCCGCGGGTAGCGGAAATTTTTGCGCAGGAGCTGGGGTGGAGCGATGAGCGTCGCGAAGCATCGCTTGCTGCCTTCCGGGTATGTTGCCCTCAGCTACTGAGTAAAACTGAAGAGGTAAAAGGTTAGAGGTAAGAGATAAAACGAGCCGCCTGCGCATTTTACGGTATATCTCTTAACTTTTGTCTTTTCGACAATGGCGAGCCTCCCAGCAATCCTGAGTCGAGCACTCAATCGCCGGCCAAGCGCGCTTGCCGGGCCTCCGTTGAAGATCGGCCATCGGGGCGCGGCGGGCGAAGCTCCGGAAAACACGCTGGCGTCGTTCGAGCTGGCGTGGCGCGAGGGCATGGACGGAATCGAATTCGACGTTCAACTTTCCTCTGACTCCGTCCCGGTGGTGATTCACGATCCGCGGTTGCTGCGCACCTCTTCGGGCAGCGGCTGGGTTTGGGAACATCGGGCCAGTGTGCTGCGGCGGCTCGATGCGGGCTCATGGTTCAATCGCCGTTATCGGCTGCGCGCGCGTGAGCGCTATGCAGGCGCGCGCATTCCGTTGCTGGCGGAAGTTCTGCATTGGGTCAAGGGGCGGCGCTGCCGGGCGTTCGTGGAAATCAAGGACTACCGCGAAGGCGCGGCGGCAAAAATCATGGATGAAATCGCTCGCGCCGATGCCTGGCCCTGGGTGCACGTGGTTTCATTCGATTTGCCGACGCTTCGTCAGGTTCGAGAATTGCATGGTGATGCGCGCTTGGGGCTGGATTTCTCGGGCCGGCTGATGCCCATTCGCCGGGCGCTGAAACTTCAGGCCGAGGCATTGCTGCCGCACTGGGCCATCGCTTCGCGAGGACTGATCCGCCGTGCCCATCGGGCGGGCTTGCAGATTTTCCCGTGGACGGTCAATTACCCGCTGCACATGCGGCGTAAAATCCTGGAGGGGGTGGACGGGCTGATCACCAATTATCCCGCCCGCCTTACGGTCGTCATGGAGCACCTGAAACTGACCCGGCCGGATTTGATGTGGTGAGAGGCCGCGCATCCGGGAGGCACAGGTGGCCAGCCACTTCGGCGGTAATTGGCGTAAAATGGGTTCTTCCGGGCGGCCGGGTCGGGGGAAAATACCCGATGGTTATGTCGGAGCGTGGAAGCTCGCATGCACAGGGTGCCCTTCGTGAAATCTAAACCTCGAAAATCTGCGGGAAATTGGCGGGCGGTTTCTGCCGCTCTCGCCCTGGCCGGTATCGCCGTGGCCGCAGCTTCGCTCCGCGCTCGCGCCCAACAGCCATCGCAAACGGAAGCCCAAACACCCACCATCCGAACGACCGTTGAACTCGTCAACGTTCCTGTCGACGCCTCGACCCGGCGCGGCCAGCGGGTGATCGACCTGACTGCCGATGAAGTCAAGGTCTTCGAAGACGGCGTGGAGCAAAAAATCACGAATTTCGAAAGGCAAACCCGCACGCCGCTGCGTATCGGCTTACTTCTTGACACCAGCAACAGCGCCCGGCCCAAGCTACCCTTCGAAAAGGAAGCGGCGCAGCAATTCGCGGACATGATTTTGGCCAATGCCAGATCCGAGACTCAGGTTTTTCTCGAGACGTTCGATTCCTCCAGCTCCATCGTCCAGGACTTTACACACGACCCGGACGTGCTGAGCAGCAAGATCGAAGACCTGACATCGGGTGGCGGGAAGGCGCTCTACGATGCTATCGTTTTTGCCCTGCGGGAGAAAATGCTTGGTGCCGGAGCGCCGGAGGAAATGCGACGGGTGCTGGTGGTGGTGAGCGACGGAATGGACATCGAAAGCCAGCACACCCTGGATGAAACCGTTTCCATGGCGCGCATGGCGGAAACCATGATCTACACGGTGGATACGGCGGCTTATGGATTCTCAAATCCCGGGGATAAGAATCTCCAGGAGCTCGCCAGCGATACGGGCGGCTATCCGCTGTTTCCCTTGCGCGACACTCCCGGCACCGATGTGCAATCGGGATACCTTTCGCATGGTCAGATCGATGACACCTCGCAGAATAAGGCCGAGGGGGCGGAAACGGGCGAGCTATCTTCGGAGCGCTTGGCCAACCTTACGGGCGCGCTTCAGCTCATCGGGCA
>JASHTO010000189.1 GCA_030040515.1 Terriglobia bacterium | reverse complement strand
GCGCCGCCGGGTGAGGGGTCTCTTCCCAGTTTCACGGAGCGCCGGGAGAGCGACTTCCGGATTCGTCAAACTTTTCCGGCCTCCCCGGCAAAGCCGGGGGAACTCCTAAAGGAATTAGATATATTAGATATTAATTCGCCTTGACGACCACTCCTATCAAATCTATATTATTGTGGTCATGAGCTCTTCGCACGGATATGAAAGTAATGGCCTTGCCGGGAATCCGGCGCTGGGGGATCCGAAAAATGTCTGAAAACAACTCATTGGACCGCCGCAAATTCATAATCAGCAGTGCCGCGGGTGTCGCGGCCTATGCACTGCCGGAACTCGCAGAAGCCCGCGTTCCGGAGGGCAAAAAAGCGGTTTACGGCATTGTGGGCGCGGGGAACCGCGGCCGCAACACCCACCTGCGCATCGCAACCAAGTATCTCCCGGAAGTGCAGGTCGCAGCCATCTGCGATATCACCAAAGCGAATCTCGACCAAGCCCTAGCCATGGCGCCGGGAGCCAGGGGTTACGACGACTACCACAGAATGATCGAAACCGAGAAAGGGATCGACGCCATTATCGTAGCCGTCCCCAACTTCCTCCATGCGGACGTCACCGTCACCGCGTTGAATGCCGGCAAACACGTGCTGGTGGAGAAGCCCATGGCGACTCACCTCGCCGACGCCGACCGCATGATGGAGGCGGCGAAAAGGAACCAGCGCGTGCTCCAGGTGGGGCTCCAATCGCGCTACGGGACCGTGTACGAAAAGATGATTCAAATGATGAAAGACGGCGCCATCGGCGACCTCGAATACATTGTGGGTAACCTTTACCGCGGCGATTGGAATCCGTATAGCTGGAAATACAAAGATCCAAAGACCGGCGTGGAAACCAACTGGCGATTCTTGACTTATTGCGCCGGCAGTGCCCTGCTCGAAGACGGGATCCATGAGTTGGACGTGATCCACTGGGTGGTGGGAGCGGATCCCAGCAAGATTCAAGCGACCGGCGGAAATAATGTTTTGAAGGACCGGCAAACCATCGACAACGCCGGCCTGTTGATCGATTTTTCCAATGGCGTGCGCTGCATATTTTCATACACCATCTACTCTCCCGGCGTGCCAGATAATCGCGCCCTCCGCTTGTTGGGGACAAAAGGCGAAATGACGTGGGGAATCGGCACAGAGGAAGAGGTGCGCGGCACGGGCAATTCCGAGATTGTGTTAATCCCTTATCGCGGCAAGGCGCAGAAGGTGGTGGTGCCCCGCCTGTCGCCTGAGGAACAAGCCAGTTGGCACGAAGTGGCGGGTGGAGTGAGCACCGACGTTGAATCGCTGCGGGAACACGAAGCCTTTCTGGCATCGGTGGTAAACGGCGCGCCGGTGTTCGCCGACGGCCAAGTGGGAAAAGACGCCGCGCACATTTCGCTCGCCGCCGAGCGATCCTTGCGCACCGGCCACATCTTCCCGTGGAGTGAAGAGTCGACCATCTGACCGCCTTGCGCGGCAGCTTTGGCCGAAGGACTTCTCGGAAAACTTGTGGACCGAAATTCCTACAAACTGACCATGCTTTCAAGGCGGAACTTTATAGCCGCATCAGCCTCCGGCCTTTTGGCCGCAAGCGCCTCAAGCGTTCTCGCCAAGGCCATCAGTGCGGCAGGATGGTCCGGCTGGCTTCTATCCGAAGAAGAGAGATTGAGCGGTGCAAAGCTCGCCGAGTCGGCCACCGGCCCGGCGCGCGACTACATTCGCCGGGTCTTCGGCGTTTAATCCTTCCCTCGGCACTTCATTTCCTACAACAATCCAACGCCTGGAATTATCCTAATTTCGTAGGGGCGGCCTTCGTGGCCGCCCTGGGGCAACCACAAGGATTGCCCCTACGCAATCTCATCTCTGGCCGAGATCTAATTCTAAGAGTGTTAGCTCATGCAAAGTCCCTCAGCGAGGTCGCACCGCGCGGCGCGATTACGCGGGAACTCCACGCCGCGACAGAAGATATGACTTTATAAAGGGATCGAGGTCGCCGTCGAGAACCCGATCCGCATCGCCGACTTCGAATTTTGTCCGATGGTCTTTCACCAATCGATAGGGGTGCAAAACGTAAGACCGAATCTGGCTGCCGAAGTCGATATCGGCCTTGGAAGCCTCCAACTTGTCGGAAACCTGCCGGCGTTTCGCCAATTCCAGCTCGTAAAGGCGCGAGCGTAGAAACTTCATGGCCATTTCGCGATTGCGATGCTGCGAGCGCTCGTTCTGGCATTGCGCCACGGTGCCCGTGGGAATGTGGGTGATGCGCACGGCGGAATCCGTGGTATTCACGTGCTGGCCCCCCTTGCCGGATGACCGGTAAGTATCCACGCGAATCTCCTCGGGCTTGATTTCGATGATGATGGAATCGTCAATTTCCGGGCTGACGAAAACCGAGGCGAAGGAAGTGTGCCGGCGCTGATTGGCGTCAAAGGGCGATATGCGCACCAGCCGGTGCACGCCACTTTCTCCGTGCAGAAGGCCGTAGGCGTATTCTCCCGTCACCGTGAAGGTGGCGGACTTTAATCCCGCCTCGTCACCGGGCTGATAATCGTTCAGCGTGAATCGGAAGCCGCGCGCATCGGCCCAACGCTGGTACATGCGCAGAAGCATGTCGCCCCAGTCCTGCGATTCCGTGCCGCCGGCGCCGGGATGAATGGTCACAATGGCATTCAGATGGTCGTTATCGCCGCTCAGCAGCGTCTCGGTTTCCAGGCGATCGACTTCCTGGCGGAGCTTGTCCAGTTCGCCACGCAGCTCGGAGGTGATGCTCTCTCCCTCGCGTGCGAGTTCCAAATAGGTCTCAACGTCACCCAGGCGGCGGCCAAGTTTTTCGTCGGTCTCCAGGGTCTCGGTCAGCCGCTTGCGGGTGGTCAGAACTTTTTGTGACGCTTCCTGGTCCTGCCAGAATTCAGGTTGGGCGATCTTTTGTTCGAGAAGTTCGAGCTCCTTGCGGCGTTGGGGGGCCTCAAAGAAAACTCCGAAGGTCAGCGGCCCGCTTCTTCAGTACGTCATATTCGCGTTGTAATTCTTCAATCACGTTTTCTCCTTGAATAAGGATCTCAGTTACCGGTTCTCAGTTCCTGGCCCTTTTTCGCCGGCATCGACGCGGCGACCAAGGCGATGGCCGCCACAAGGGCACACAGCCAGGCAAATACGTCTCCGCATGCCGAGTAAAACGTCTCCTGGCTCTCGAAGTTATAATGTGCCACCATCACCCGCCGCTGGTAACGTGGGATTTCCTCCAGAATGCGGCCATAGGGATCAATCAGCGCTGTCACCCCGTTGTTCGTTGCCCGCAGCAAATACCGGTGATTCTCAATCGCGCGCAGGCGAGCCATTTCCAAGTGTTGATAGGCGGCTGCGGAATCCCCATACCA
>JASHTO010000188.1 GCA_030040515.1 Terriglobia bacterium | reverse complement strand
GCGGACTCTGACCCCAAGAGAAACAAGAGCCTATGAAAACACCGAAGAATAAATTGAACGATGAGTTGCGGCCCGAATATGATCTGGGTCAATTGCTCAAGGGAGCCGTGCGCGGCAAGTACGCGAAACGCTACCACGCGGGCACCAATCTCGTTCTCCTGGAACCCGATGTCCACAAGGCCTTCCCCAATGGAAGATCCGTGAACGACGCCTTACGCCTGGTGATGGAGTTGCGCAAGGTGTAGGGGAATCGGTTAACCGCCGGACCACCCCTATGGTTCCTTACTCAGCATGCGGTACGCCGGGTAGCGGGTAGCGAAGAGTGGTTCCGGTGTTGGGAACTACTCTGCGGCTTTCATTTTTTCGCAACATTCTCAAAAGACTATAACTGATTTGGAACCGCAGAGTGGGGCAAGCTGCGCCCAAGTCTGCGCTAAACCTCTCTAAAATGAACCCAGCGCTCTATGCGTTGACTTCAATCGTCCAGGATCAACGTATTTCCGGCCGTGTGCCCGCCTCATTCGGTTCAGAGCTCTGTGAGTTTCAATGTAATGGCGCCGAATCTTTATCTCTGCCTTTGGGTCTTTCATTGACTTAACCGCTTCGAACAGTTCCAAATCGGACTTGTCGACTGGGACTTGTTGGTGGGTGAGCCTCGTCTCGCAGAGGTAATTGAGTTCCCACGCGGCATTCTCATTCTGCTTCGGTAGTTGAAGGATCTTGATACTCTGCTCGATTTTGTGGCGCTCGGGTTGAACCGACGGGTGCACGAAGATTCGCATTCCTTTTCCACCACACCGTTCAGCGGAATGGGCGTGGATGACGGCTGTACCTGCGAACAAGGAACGCGTAACGGTGGTCGGGTCTGAAACATCAATTGAGAAGCCGAACGAATAGAATGTGCCGCGACCCATTCCCATTCGAACGGGAACACGCTGCAGCAGGAACTTCCGCATAAGCTCAGTAGCAATCTGAGCGGCCCGGACGGAATTGCCTACATCGAGGTAGGCGCAATCGGAGTAGAGCATCGCCTGCATGCCACCGCAGAGGCGCTGCTCGCTGATACACGACTCCAGAATGGTGTGGAACCGGTTGAACTGCGTCTGAAGCGGACTCGTGGATGAGCCGGAAAAGCCGTATTCGTCAGGTCCGCGATGAACCAGTCGGGTGGGGTTGCTCTTCGTTAGCCCGACAAAACCCAACATGTCGACGAAAATAAGGGTGTGTTCAGCATCTTCGTCCATTTGTCGCCTTTGTCGCTCCAGGTTTTTCATGGCCATCGCGTTTGGCTAAACGATTTGGGTGGAAGCACCCCCCTGCGTGGTCGCCGCTGTTCGTCATGGATTCAACTCGTGCAACAGGCGCTCGTAGTTCTGCTTATAGAATTTGTTTCTGGGGTCAAGCATGTAGGCCGCACGGTATTCTTCGAGAGCGCCCCGCCGGTTACCTTTCTGGTCCAGGGCGATGCCGAGGGCCGCGTGTATATAGGCGCTATTCGGGTCCAATCGCAACGCCTCACGTTCTTCTGTGATCATTCCATCCCAGTCGCCCTTCGCTCCGTGGGCGGCTCCGAGATTGCTGTGCGCACTACCATTATTGGGATTCAGACGCAGCGCAGCGCGGTATTCTGTGATTGCGCCATCGAAGTCCTTTTTTCCTGCGAGAGCGATACCAAGGTTGACGTGCGCCATATCATCACTGGGGAATAGGCGCAACGCCGCGCGTTCCTCAGTGATTTCACCATCCCAGTCGCCCTTGTTTCCGAGTACGACGCCGAGGTTGAGATGCGCTGCCTCATCATTGGGGTCCAAGCGCAATGATTCCCGGTATTCTACTATCGCTCCGTCCGTTTCGGCCTTGTTGTACAGCGCCAGACCGAGGTTGTAGTGGCCCTTCTCACTCTTCGGGTTTAAGCGCAGCGCCTCGCGGAATTCCGCAATCGCGCGGTCCAGATCGCCCTTGCCAGCGAGTGCGCCACCGAGGTTTAAGTGTGCCACGTCATCATTTGGGTCTATGCGGAGCGCCTCGCGACATTCCGCAATCTCACCGTCCCGGTCGCCTTGGTTTCCGAGCGCGACACCGAGGTTGACGTGCGCCATTTCATTATTAGGGTCCAAGCGCACGGCTTCGCGGCCGGACGCAACCGCTTCCTCCCACTTCTTCTGTTGACCCAGAACCATGCCAAGGCTTGCGTAAAGGTCAGGATTCTGTGGGTCGAAAAGCAAGGCAGCGCGATATTCCTGCTCAGCCTGTGCATGCTGTCCGTCATTTTCGAGTTCCGCTCCGCGCGCCACATGTTGCCGAACCTCGGCCTCCCGCGCCTGCGCCGCCGGATCAACAGTCTCGGGCTTCGTCACCTTGGCGCTTTTGAGGGCGCTGATTAGTTCGTCCTCGCCGCCGGCCAAGCGAACTTCCTGAAGGTAGTCGTCGTTGGGGTCAAAATCGATTCCGCGTTCCTGGACCAGCATGGAGACTCGTTGGCTCGGCACTTGGCCCACCAGTAGGGCGAAAACCTGCACCTGGTTTATCGGCTTCTTGGCGTCCCCAGGCTGCGGCGGTTTGGCGGCGCGCAGCGCTTTGAGAAATGCCTCGCTCGCGCCTGCGGCCTTGAGGGTCTGGATAAAATCCTCGGACGGGGTAAAGTCGATTCCGCGCTGCTCGATCAGTTTGGCGCCCGAGTCGTCGCCGAATCCGTCGCGCACCATGTTACTGACTTGTTCCTGGGTAAAGGGCTTCTGCTGCGCATGGGCAAACGAGGCAAGGCTCAAAGCCATCGCCAATGTGAGGAAGGCCAGCGTTTTGCGGAGTCTCATCGCCACCTCGCGAGGCTGAGAAATCTGCCCCAACGCACAGTCAGGGCATTTCCTTGCTGATGGGGGATAATGCGATGTCATGGCCGGCTTGGGCGGCATCGTCCATGAAGGTCCGCGCTTTGACCGACAGACGCGGATTCTTGTGCAGATACCATAAGGCCGTGCGCGTATCGGCAACGCCGGCGATCACGGAAGGTCCTCGCCGAAACCGCGAAACATCTCACGGCGGTTCCCGTCGATCTCCTCCTCTGTCGGACCAGGACCGTATTTGGCAAGCAGCCCATAGGCTGACTTCTTGGGCTTGAGCGGCGGCGCGGGCGCCTCAGAAAGAAACCTGTCAAGAGCCTCACGAACCAGCGCCTCCGGCGAGAGGCCCTTGGCCTTGGCCGCAGCCTTCAGACGGGCTTCTTCCTGAATCGGCAAAGTGATCGTCATCAGCAGCCTCTTTCGTTCCGATGCCTGTTCACATCTTACGCAAAAAGCCACTGGCAAGCAAATCGGCCGGTCAAGGGTCCCTCAGGCTCTCGGTCGACGCCACATTGGCCCCTCCCGAAAGCGGGAATCACGACGATAATGTGCGGCCATTCTACCATGGGAAGTCCGGGCAATCTGATTCCCGCAACCAACCTCTTGAACGCCGCCATGAAAAAACTCACCAAACGGGCGCAAAGGTCACGGAGATGGAACGGGAAGACCTGGATTGAGTTCGGAACCCGTGGTCCCCGCCCGTTCCAACCGGGGATTCTCTCTCCGCGATCTCTGTGCCCCTGCGGTGAAATGGTTTTGGGTTGACAGCGAGAGGCGGCAAAATTAGAGTGAGGACAGGAGCGAGAGGAGAGCACAGCCTATGACCGGAATCCAATTTGTCACCGACGGGAAGGGGCGCAAAGTGGCCGTTCAAATCAACCTGAAACGATACGGCGCCGTGCTCGAGGATTTTTGGGACGGGCTGATCTCAGAATCGCGCCGCCACGAGAAGGGCATTTCTTACGAGCATTACAGGGCCAAGCGATTGAAGGATCATCGTCAGCGTGGCTAAGTACGCCATCGAGATAAAGCCCTCGGCAGCGACGGAACTGGACGCGCTCGACCATGCGTTGTTTGTCCGAATCGACCGCAAGATTCTGGCGCTTGCGGAGACTCCACGCCCGCCCGGATGCAAGAAGCTCAGAGGCTACAAAGACCTATGGAGAATCCGCGTGGGCGATTGGCGCGTCCTGTACATCATCGACGACGCGGCAAAGCTTATCAGTATCACGCGCATTGCCCACCGGCGCGAGGTTTACGAACGCTGACGGACTCGCGCTCTCTTCCCTCACTGTCGCTACAAGAAACTCATGAATAATCCGGATTAGAAGCTCGGATTCCCGGCGCGCGTTACGCCCCACTTTTGCCTTCCGCATTCCGCTTCTTGCCGTTAAACTCTTCCCGATGCGTCCGACCGAATTCATCGCCACATTGCGGAAAGGCAAGCCAGGCACGGCGTATTTCCTGCGTGGCCCCGATCGCTTTCTTCAGGAAGAATGCCGCAAGGCTGTGGTGAATTCCCTGCCTGCTGATGCGCGGCAGTGGTGCCTGACCGAACTGGAATTTGTCGCGGGCCAGCTGACCCACGCGCTCGATGGCGCCGAGCAGATGCCCATGCTGGGTGGGCATAATTTCCTGATCATTTCCGATCCCGAAGACTTCAAGGGAGCCGGCGATGACGATGTGGAAGCTCTGCGGGCCTATCTCGAGCGCCCGTCGCCTTTCTCCACGGTGATATTTCTTACGGGGGAGCCCGACCGGCGCAGGCGCTTCATCCAACTGCTCGAGAAAAAGGCGCAGCTTGTTGAGCTGCGTGCGCCCGATCTCCACGAGGCCTCGGATTGGGTGAAGCATTTCCTGCAAGACGCGGGCGTGGACATCATCGGGGACATGGCGGAAGAAATCGCCGGGAAGTTTGGGATCAGTTCGGATTCGCGCTCCGCCACCGGATCCTCGACCGTCAATCTGTTGTGGATGCGCACGGAATTGGAGAAGCTGCTGACGGCTCGCCCGGGAATGAAGCGCGTAGAGCCCGCGGACTTGGAAGTTCTGGTGGCGTTTCGCGAGGAGCGCGAGATCGGCAAACTGCTGCGCGCCATCGGCGAACGCGATTGCGCCACGGCATTGGCCACCTTGCGCGAACTGCTGGCCAGCAAGGTGGCAGAAACACTCATACTGTGGTGCATTGGCGACCTGTTTCGCCAGGCCTTGCGCGGAGTGGCGAACTTCGGAGGTCGCGGCGGGTGGTCGGGCTGGGACAATCCTTATGCAACCTCGGAGATTGTCCCGCTCGCGCAGAAGAATTACCCTCGCGAGGAACTGATGCAAGCCATGCGTGCCGTGCGTCGCGCAGACCTGGGAATCAAATCGTCGTGGAAGGATTCAAGAATCCTGCTGGAATTCCTGGTGTGGCAGATCGTGGTGGGAAAGGAATCTTCAGCCGGGGCGGCGCTGGGAGGCGAGGTTCCCATGCCGTCGGCGGAAATCTGAAGACGGGGTATTCGAAGAGAGAGAAATTGGGTGGGCGAGGAATTTGTGTCTACGCGATTGCCCAACCATCAGCTCGCCCCATGCGCCTTACGCCAGCGCATTGAACGCCAGCGCCAGCCGCGATTTATAGCGCGCGGCCGTATTGGGGTGCAGAACTCCTTTGTGGACCGAGTGGTCGATCAACGTCACAGTGGGCTTTAACAGCGCCGTTGCGGCAGCTTTGTCCTGGGCTTTCAAGGCCGCGCGGAACTTACGAATCTGGTGACGGAGCCGCGAGGTGTGCACTTGGTTCTGCTCGGTGCGTTTCTTGATTTGCTTGATGCTCTTCAGTGCAGATTTGTGACTTGCCACGGAAACTCCTTTCATGCAAAATGCAGTTCTTCAATTTAACAGATTGCTCTCCGAAGCGTCAACGGTGACACCTATGAAGATTCCTCCCATCGGGGCAGATTTACCCGTTCTTCTGGACGCGGCGAAACTTCAGGGGCGTATCGGCGAGCTCGCCGCCACCATCTCCCAAGATTACGAAGGCCGCACACCGCACCTGGTGGGAGTTCTGAAGGGCGCATGGGTCTTTATGGCGGACCTTGTCCGGCGGATCTCTATCCATTGCACAGTGGACTTCCTGAGCATCCAAAGCTATGGCTCCGACACGGTATCCTCCGGTGAAGTAAGAATCACCAAGGACCTTGACATGAGCATCGAAGGCCGCGACGTGCTGGTGGTGGAGGACATTCTTGACACCGGCCGCACCTACAGCTATTTGCAGGAAGTGTTGGGAGCGCACGACCCGGCCAGCCTCAAGCTGGTCGCCTTGCTCGACAAGCGGTCGCGCCGCGTCATCCCGGTCAAGGCGGATTATGTGGGCTTTGAGATCCCCGACGTCTTCGTG
>JASHTO010000187.1 GCA_030040515.1 Terriglobia bacterium | reverse complement strand
AGGGGGAGGGGAGTTGGGGTGAGGGGTCCGTTCGAAGCGATAAAGCCCACGACTTGCTGATGCCAGGAACTTTCACACGCCGGCTACCACACCGGCAAAGCTGGGGAAACTCCCAATGGAGCAGGACACGACTCATCTTGCTCCCAGTTTTCCCGCCAGCAAGATAGTGTAGAATGAAGGCGACGTTGGCGTCATCTTTCTGACGCGTCGATTTTCGATTTTGGGTGAGAATCGCCATTCGAAAGTTCCTCTATTTCGTTCTCATCGCCGCCCTCGGATCAACTTGCTACTACTTTTTTGTCTACAGGCCCGCACACCGCTTGCCCGTGGAGGCCGCATACGTGCTGCCGGATGCCGTTGAACTCGTCGATACGCCGGCTGAGGTTCGGATTACCGTGGGATCGCTCAAGAGTGGCGACCGGGTGGAAGTCCTCAAGCGGACTCGCAATTGGGCGCAGGTCCGCACGGCTGAGAATTTGACCGGCTGGGTGGAGAACGCCGATCTGCTCGATGCGCAGACCTACGAGGGTGGACAGAACCTGCTTCGCGGCCTGCTGAACATCCCCCCGCAGGCGGATGGGCACACGGGGGGAGCGGTGAATTTGCACCTTGAACCTTCCCGGGACGCCAGCGAGATTACGCAACTGCCCCAGGACTTGAAGGTGGAGATTTATGGCCGGAAATTGGTTGATCGCCCCGAACCCGCGGGGGATTCGACGGCGGAAAAGCCGCGCGACGCGTGGTATTTGATTCGCGCCAAGGCTCGCGCGGGCTGGGTGCTGGGTCGATTCGTCACCCTGGACATTCCCGAAGCAATCGCGCCCTATGCCCAGGGCACGAATCTGGTTTCCTGGATTGTGCTCAAGACAGTTGACGATGCTGGCCATGCGGTGCCGGAATATCTCGCCGCGGACCGCCTCGGTTCGCAAGACGTGGATTATTCCCACATTCGCGTCTTTACCTGGTGGGCTAAGGACCACAAATACGTCACCGCCTATGTGGAGAGCAATTTGAAAGGATATTTCCCCACCCGCGTCAAAGAGATCGACGGCGTGCCTTACTTCCGCCTCAGGCTGATTGATGAGAGCGGGCAGAAATACCAAAGGGTCTATGGGCTGTTTGACACGCGGACTCGTGCGGTGGGAGAAGTGCCGGGCTGGGAAAGCGATGCCATGCCCACGTCGCCGCCGCCCCATCACCACCGCCACTCCGCGCATCGAGGGAGATGAGCTCACCCATGGAGAATGGTGAGGGAAAGCCACCCTTCCGCCTGCTGGTTCGCGCGTGGCGGGCGCTCAAGGGGCGGAAGATTCGGTTGCTTCAGTCCGGTGACATGGCCGGGCAGGGCCCCGCAATCTTTGTGGTAAGCCACCCGGCAGGACTGCGTGAAACCCTGGTGCTGGCAAATGCGCTCGAACGGCCAGTCCAGTTCCTGCTGCCGGAAGGTTTGGCACACGGCCCGCTTTCGCGATTTGTGGCGCGCGGGCTCGGCTGCATTTTCCATCCAGCCGAGAAGCCGATCACGGAGGAAGCCTTGCGCAAAGCCGCCGATGCGCTGGCTGCCAACGGCTCTCTGGTGATGTTCGCGGATCCCAACACCGCAGCGCAAAATCCTGCCGCGGGATTGGCTGCGGCGGTGGCGTCACTCGTGTGGCGCGCGGAAAGCCAGCATCCGGGACGGCGCGTGGCCGTCCATCCCGTGCATTTATTCCTGCCGGAATCCGGCACGCCTTCGCGCGAGATTCTGATTTATGCGGACTCAGCCCTGGATCGCCCGCCGGCAGGAGCCGCTTCAACCCTCCTCGAGTCGGAAAAGCAGGCCTTCGCCGCCGAGCTCGAATCCCGGCTCCGGCAAAACGCCTTTCAGCTTCGCCCTGCGGACTTGGATTACTTCCTCGCCGACCTGGAGGAAACTTTGCGACGCGGATTGCAGGAGGACTGGAGTTCCCTGCCCGACTGGAAACAGGACACGGAGGGATTTGCCTTGAGCCGGCAGGTGGCGGAGTGGGTCCGTCAGACGAATTACCTGAATCCCAGCCTGCTGGTTGCGCTGCGTAATTCCTTGGCTGACTATCGTAGCCTCCAACGGAAGTGTGCCCTTCGGCAATGGGAGGTGGAGCAAGCGGGTACGACGCTGCATTCCGGATGGGGGCGCGCCATGCTCTGGGCGGAAACCGTGCTCGGCCTGCCCATCGCCCTTTTCGGCCTGGCGAACCATCTGGCGATCGGTTTGGTGCTCTTCCTGGCGGGATCGTTCAAGCAGGAGAATCCTCGCCCCCGCCCCACCGAGTGGGCCATTCGCGGCGGTGCGGCGGTGGCGTTTTATGTGATTCAAATTCTCCTGGTGGCGCATGAGTGGGGAAGGGCCGCGGCGGGATATTATGCGCCGGCTCTGCCGGTTTCCGGCCTGTACCTGTGGAGATATGCGCGGTTGGTGCGTCCGCAGGGCCACATCCTCCTGATCTCTGCGACCCTTCCGTCAATGAAGCGGAAAATCCAACGCCTTCGCCAGGCGCTGCGAGACGATTTGGACCGGTTGCTGGCAACCTGCGAGGAGAAAGCGAGCGCCACGCGATAGCTTGCCCCATAGTTTCGATGAAGTGGGAGCTGTTTTGGAATATCCACATTCGTCCCAGGATTTTGCTCAACTGATGACCTTATTTCTCACTGAATCCGACGTTCAGGAACTTCTGCCCATGGAGCGCGCGCTTGAGTGCGTGGAAGGAGCCTTTGTGGCACAAGGTGGCGGGCATGCCGTGAACCGTTCGCGAGAGCGCATCCTATTGCCCGAGGTCTCGCTGCATTACATGGCCGGAGCATTGCCGGACTCGCGGCACCTGGGGTTGAAGATTTACACCGTTTCCCGCGAGGCATTCCGATTCGTCGTCCTGCTTTATGACGCCGCGAACGGCCGGCTGCTTTCTTTGATGCAAGCCGATCATTTGGGGCGAATCCGAACCGGTGCGGCGAGCGCGATCGCCACCAAATACCTGGCGCGCCCGGGCGCCTCGCGGGTGGGCATCATCGGAACCGGCCGGCAGGCGCGCACGCAGCTTCTGGCCATTGCCAAGGTCAGAAAGCTCACAGGGGTCAAAGCCTTCAGCCGCGACCCGGACCACCTGCATGCCTTTTGTCGCGAAATGTCAGAGGTGACGGAGGTGAGGGTGGAACCCGCTTCCGCCGCCGAGGAGGCCGCCCGCTTCGGCGAGATCGTGACCACCGCGACATCGGCACAAAAGCCCGTGGTGCGGGGAGAGTGGCTGCAACCCGGCGCGCACATCAATGCCATTGGCGCCAACGCCGTCAATCGCCGTGAACTCGATGACGAAGCCCTGCACCGAGCCTCTCTCATCGCGGTGGATTCCCTTGAGCAAAGCCAAAAGGAATCAGGCGACCTTGTTCAAGGGCTGAAGAACCTGGGGAGAAACTGGGAGAATGTCGTGGAGTTGCACGCCCTGGTGGCCGGAAAGCATCCCGGAAGAACCTCCGCGGATCAAATCACTCTTTTCAAATCCCACGGAATCGCCCTCTGGGACATTGCCGTCGCGGGCTACATCTACCAACAGGCGTTGCAGCGAGGAATGGGAAAGGAAATGGAACTCGCCTACTGAATCTTGCAAAATATAGTGACAATCATTCTCTCTCTGTAGCGGCGCTCGATGAGCGTCGAAAATCCGGCGGTTGTAGACCGCCGCTACAACAAAGGATTAATCGTCAGACCCCTTTGAGGCCCTTGATGGGTAACAGGCAGTCGTCGCTCTGCCTACCCCTCCCCTTCGATCTCGATTTTCTTGGCGGTAATTTCCCCACTCTCTGCCAGATCGCCTGCCACAGAGATCTTCAATCCGGTGTGGAGATCCTGGGCCGTTCCAGGGCTTCCATCTTTCTTCTTGATTTCCGTCTTATCGTTGTAAAGCACGTGGAAGATCACGTTCTCGCCGCTGCTGACCGTCAACTTCCCCGCGGATTTTTCGGTGATCTTTCCTTCCAACGTAAAATTCATATCCTGGGCGGGGAACGCAGCCAGCGCCCGCGGAGAGAAAAGGCTCAACCTGGAGATTGGCAGGAGGAAGAGCAAAAGGCCGACAACAGTGGCCACGCGGCGGATAACCATGGGCGAGCTCCTCTCTTGATCAACACACCCATTCTACTGCCAACGGAGCGGCGTGTCATGAATGGAATGCCGGAATTTCCGGCGGTCAGGGAGTGATAGCGATGAAATCTACCGTCGCGGTGGGGAACGCCGTTTCATGAACCGGCAGCCTGAGTTTGAAACTTGAAATTTCAAGGTGCGGAATTCCACCCAACGAACCCGGCTACATAAGGGTTCCATTTCCATCCGGAAAATTAATCCCCAAAACTCCGGCAACCCCTTTGGCATTTTCGATTCCCACTTCGCCGGCGCGCGGCGTGCCCTCTCGGCCCACCCAGACAACCTTAAAAATGGCGGAGCTCTTGCCCCGCATCGGCTCCACTTTCATCAGCGCCCCCACTTGGAACGGAATGCGCGTCTTCAACCTTGCGCCGAACTTGCTGAGCGTGACGATCTGTGCGCTCTCGGCGAATGGCGTGCGATTGGGCAGTGTGCCGGAGATCCTCACCGCGCACCCGATATTCACTCGCGCGCTGCGGCGCATTGGAGGTGAACTGGCGGTCCTTCCCATGGCGCCCTCCTTCTTTCCCCTGGCTTGCCGGCGGTTCGGATGGTGGCAAGCCGTCGCCCCTGCCGGTGCATCAGTTTCTGCAACTCCCCCGTTGCAGGCGGATGATCCACCTCTTTGCCGCCGGAAATGGTTTCAAGCGCGTCGACCATCCCGGCGCAAGGCAAAATCCCAGACAGATTGATCAGCAAGGACCTAGCGGATATCTTAGCACAAGCCGAATATCGAGAAAATACCGGCGAGTGGATTCCGAGGCATGGATTTTGGCAGGTACGCCGTCGAACCGGAGACTCAATGTTATACTGGCCGCCACCGCCTCCCGCGGCGAAATCCCCTTTTGAGGCAAGGCCTGTGCATAAGCGCGCGCGAATCCTAAAGAGCAAAACAATTTTTCACGGAAGAGCCGTCAATTTGAAAATTGAAAGGGTGATCGAGCCAGGCGGTGTGGATACCACGCGTGAAGTGGTTTACCATCCGGGCTCGGTGGTGGTGGTGCCTCACCTCGCGGACGGCCGCCTGATCCTGGTGCGCCAATACCGCCATGCGGCGCGCCAAAGCCTTTGGGAGCTGGTGGCCGGCGGCATGGAACCCGGCGAAACCGTTCGTCAAAGCGCCCGCCGCGAACTGCGCGAGGAGACCGGATTCGACGCGCGCGTTCTCAAGCCGCTTCTCGATTTCTTTCCCAGCCCCGGCATTCTGAGCGAAAAGATGCATCTGGTGGAAGCGTGGGACCTGACGCCCGCTAAAAAGCGGCCGGACGCAGATGAACGAATCGAGATCGGATTCTTCACCGTCGATCAGGTGCTGGAGATGATTCAAAGGAGAAAGATTCACGACGGGAAGACCCTGGTGGGAATCCTGTATCTCTTGCCGGCGAGAAATCCCCAGTCATGAATTTCCCAATGTAAAGAACGCCTTATCGCGGCGGCTCATCACCTCAGTTTCCACTTGACAAGTTGAGGGCAGTGAGGCTAATTGTATTGACGAGGGAGCCGGGAAAGTGTTCTCGTTGGGCATGTGTTCATAGGAATAAGCGGCCGAGGATCGAACAGATCTTCGGCCTTTTCTATTTTGGCACCACTCAAGGAGCGGTAACCCCAAAAGTAAAATCAAGGAGGGCGCAAGTGGCAAGACTTCAAGGAAAAGTAAAGTGGTTCAATAACAGCAAAGGGTATGGTTTTATCGGCCAGGAAGGCGGAGCGGATGTCTTCGTCCATTACTCGGCCATTCAGGGTGAAGGATTCAAGACCTTGCAAGAAGGCGACACGGTTGAGTTCGAGATCGTCCAAGGTCAAAAGGGGCCTCAGGCCGACAAGGTCACAAAGCTCGGGTAACCGGCATCTGCTTCAGCATTTCCTGGCCCAACCCTTGTGGTTGGGCCTTTTTGTTGTCAGGTAATCCCGGAAGTTGGCTCGCTTCATAGAACTTAACTCCCTTAGTTTGTACGCTCACGCCGGACTTTTAGCCTTTCGATTTATGGCACGATCCACGTTGATTAGTAGTGTCTCCGTTTGAATTTTCTGGCTAGCTGTGCGCAACGTAGCATGCGGCGATGGGTTGTAGCGGCGCTCTATGAGCGTCGAATTCCAGTGGCTTGCCACCCTGTAGCCCAAAGCCTTCGCCCTGTGACCCAAAGCCGTCTTCAGGCGACGGGTCGGGCGGCGGGCCATGGCAAGCCCCTGCGACGGTCGATAGACCGCCGCTACAGAATTCAAACTGAGACACTACCAATCTTTTGCTTGCATTTCCCTTTCCGAG
>JASHTO010000186.1 GCA_030040515.1 Terriglobia bacterium | reverse complement strand
AACATGTGGGACACCAGCCTTACGGATATACCTCCTTTGCCTGTGATCTAACGCCTTACCTGAACCGTGACGGCGAAAATGTCTTGGCCGTGCGGGTTCGCAACGTCGGGAGGAACAGCCGCTGGTATTCCGGCTCGGGAATTTATCGGCACGCTTGGCTCACTGTTACGGGCAAGGTCCGTTTTCCGCTGTGGGGGGTAGGCGTGACCGCGCACAAGGTGACCGCCGATAATTCCACCCTGGAAGTTTCGCTGCCGGTAGAAAATCGCAGCGAAGGTCCACAAAGCGCCGTCCTGAGAACGCGGGTCTTTGGACCGCAGGGCGAAGTCGTGGACGCCTGGGAGACGGCGTTTGATCTGCCGCCGGGTGGCCAGTCGACAGTAAGCCGGCAGTTTGAGGTTCATTCGCCAAGGCTCTGGGGGGTCGAGGCGCCGCATCTTTATCACGCGGAAGCTGAGATTCTGGTTGGGGGAGAAAGGATTGACCTGATCTCGGTGCCTTTCGGCATTCGCAGCATTGAAGTGGACGTTGACCACGGTTTGCGCATCAACGGTACGGTGGTCAAGCTCAAGGGCGGTTGCGTTCACCACGACAATAGCATCCTGGGTTCCGCCGCCATCGACCGCGCAGAAGAGCGCCGCGTGGAGATCCTCAAGGCCAACGGATTTAACGCCATCCGCACCAGTCACAACCCTCCCTCGCCGGCATTCCTCGACGCCTGTGACCGCCTGGGCATGATGGTGATTGACGAGGCCTTCGACTGCTGGACCAAGGCCAAGATTGGAGACGATGAGGATTATCATCGCTACTTCCACGAGTGGTGGGAACACGACATCACCAGCATGGTGCGACGTGACCGCAACCATCCGAGCGTGATTTTCTGGAGCATCGGGAACGAAATTGACGAACGCAACACACCCGAGGGAATCGCCATCGCCAAGCAACTTCGCGATGCGGTAAAAAGCATTGACCCCGTGCGGCCCGTCACCATGGCGGTGAACGGGCCTTATGACCACAACCTGCCGGAGTGGCAAGCCAACGATCCTTCTTTTCTTCATCTCGACGTGGGCGGCTACAACTACCAGTGGCAGCAATATGAATTGGACCACCAGCGCTTCCCGCAGCGGGTGATGATGGGCACGGAGTCGTTCCCGATTGAGGCCTTTGACAGTTGGCGCCACGCCGAGAAGCTGAGCTACGTGCTGGGCGACTTCGTCTGGACGGCGATCGATTACTTTGGCGAGTCGGCCATCGGGCATACGCTGCTCTCGCAAACACCCGCGTGGTGGCGCGCTCAATATCCCTGGTTCATTTCCTACTGTGGGGATATCGATGCAGTGGGCCACAAGAAACCCCAGTCCTACTATCGGGACGTGCTGTGGGGGCGCAGCCCGCTTGAGATGGCAGTGCAACGCCCGCTACCCTCGGGCCGGAAGGAGACACTGGCTTCCTGGGGCTGGCTGGATGAGCTGCGCAGTTGGACTTGGCCGGGTGTTGAAGGGATTTCCCTCAATGTGAGAGTCTACACTACCGGCGATCAGGTGAAGCTGCTGTTGAATGGCGCCGTGGTCGAAACCAGACAGGTGCCGGAATCCGCTCAGCTTATCGTGGAGTTCCCGGTCCCGTACGCGCCGGGCGAATTGCGGGTGGAGGTGTTCAAGGACGGGAAGCCGCTCGCCTCGCAGACGCTCAAAACGGTGGGGAAACCCGCCGCCCTGCGGCTGAGCGCTGACCGCTCGACGATTCGCGCCAGCCGCAACGACTTGGCCTTTGTAACGGTTGAGCTTGTGGACGCAGCGGACGCGCCCATTCCCGATGGCGTGCGCACGATCGACTTCTCTGTTGAGGGCGTGGGCAAACTCGCCGCCGCGGGCAGCGCCAATCCCAAAGATGTGGCCAGCTTCCGCCAGCCCACCTGCCGAACATTTCGCGGAAAATGTATGGCGATCCTACGTCCCACTGGTGACGCCGGTACCATCCGTCTGAAGGCCGCCTCGAAAGGGCTCAGCTCCGCGACCGTGGTGGTGAACTGCGTCTGATGGCGCATACTTGCCGCGGCTGGTTAGAGATCGATAACGCAGAAGCCTCGCACTCCTACCAGCGATTCAGCGTATAATTCCGCTTTCGAATTCTCGTCGCCAATGCTTGGTTTGCTTGCCGGCAATGGAAGGAGGATAGATCAGGACGATTCTCCGTGGCGGTACTGGGATGATATGAAACTCTCGCGTCGTAATTGGCTGGGTTCTTCGACCGTCCTTCTGGGGTCAGGAATTCTTGAGGCTCTCACCACTCCTCTCTGGCGATGGACAAGAACACCCTTACTTCAGGCAGCCACCGGACCGCATCCGGAGGCGTCTTCCCCTGTCACCTTTGTGGATGTGGCGAAGGAAGCAGGCCTCAACGTCCCCAACGTCTGGGGCGGCGTTAAGCACAAGAAATACATCATTGAAGCAAAGGGCAGTGGGGTGGCCTTTTTCGACTTTGACCGGGATGGCTGGCTCGACATCTACCTCACCAATGGCGATCGACTACCAGGTGAGGAACCCTACCCCGATGGCAAGACACCCACCCAGCACCTCTTCAAGAACAACCGCGACGGCACTTTCACGGACGTGACGGAAAGATCCGGCTTGGGCCTCACCGGGTGGGGCACGGGTGTATGCGTGGGCGACTACGACAATGACGGCTGGGACGACCTGTTCTGCACCTATTGGGGTCAGAATGTGTTGTGGCACAACAACGGCGACGGCACGTTTACGAATGTGACCAAAACGGCGGGGTTGTGGGAAGACCGGGTGCGCTGGGGTTCTGGCTGCACCTGGCTGGACTACGACCGCGACGGATTCCTTGACCTGTTCGTGTGCAACTACATCGAATTGGACCTCAAGAAGGTCCCGGCGCCGGGCCAGGCCGGCTATTGCCAATGGAAAGGCATTCCGGTGTTGTGTGGCCCACGCGGCTTGCCGGGCGGAAGTAACATTCTCTACCATAACCAAGGCAACGGAACCTTCACCGATGTTTCGGAAAAGGCAGGCATCCTGAAGACGGGGCCGCGCTATTCCATCACGGCCGTTTCCTACGATTTCGACAACGACGGCTGGCCCGATATCTACGTGGCGGTCGATTCCGAGCCCAGCATTTTATTTCATAACAAACACGATGGAACTTTCGAAGACATCGCGGTCATGGCCGGGTGCGCCTACAACGAGGACGG
>JASHTO010000014.1 GCA_030040515.1 Terriglobia bacterium | reverse complement strand
GACGCCGTGCGCGCCAGGTTCGGCGGCTGCGATTGCCTGTTGAACGCCGCCGGGGGCAACAAGCCGCAAGCGACCACAGGCGGCGACATCCGCTTCTTTGACCTTCCCGCCGACGCCCTGCGCTTCGTCTTCGACCTGAACTTTATGGGAACGATTCTCCCCACTCAAGTGTTCGGGAAGATGATGGCCGAAAAGGGAGAAGGCGTGATCCTAAACTTCTCTTCGATGAGCGCCCTGCGGCCTTTGACGCGCGTTGCGGCATACTCAGCAGCGAAAGCCGCCATCAGCAACTTTACCCAGTGGCTGGCGGTTCACGTTGCGCAGGAGTACTCACCGCGCATCCGCGTGAACGCCATTGCGCCCGGCTTCTTCCTCACGCGCCAGAACAAGTTCCTGCTGACCGAGGAGAAGACCGGCGATCTCACCGCGCGCGGCAAAGCCATCATCAACCACACGCCCATGGGCCGCTTCGGCCAGCCGGAGGACCTGCTGGGTGCGATCCTGTGGCTGCTCTCCCCCGCTTCGGCCTTCGTCACAGGAATCGTGTTGCCGGTGGATGGCGGATTCTCGGCCTGCGCGGGCGTGTAGCCGCGCCGCCGGCGTCGAGCAAACGTTCGAGAGAGGTGCAATCCCATGGTCATCGGAAAAGGCAGCGCCGATCGATTCCTGACACGCGCGGAAACCGCCGAGGTGGTGCAGCAGGGCCTCGCGACTCTCCCTGTGGACGGCAAGCGTGTGCTCGTCATCATTCCCGACGGCACGCGCACCATGCCCATGCCGATGATGTACGACCTGTTTGAAGCCCACCTTGCCCCGCGCGCAATGACTCTTGACTACCTCGTGGCGCTCGGCACGCACCCCATCATGAACGATGAGCATCTCGGCAAGCTCACCGGCCGCACCGTGGTGAACGGGCAGTGCGGCGAATACGGGAAGACGCGCATCTTCAACCACCACTGGGAAGACCCCGCGAACTTCGTGACGCTCGGAATCATCCGCGCCGCGGAGATCGGCGAACTCACGGGCGGAATGCTGGCGCAGGAAGTGCCGGTGCGCCTCAACAAGCTGATCCTCAACTACGACCAGCTCATCATCTGCGGTCCGGTGTTCCCCCACGAAGTCGCGGGCTTCAGCGGCGGCACCAAGTACTTCTTTCCCGGAATTGCCGGCAACGAGATCATCAACCTGACGCATTGGTTTGGCGCGCTGGTGACCAACTACAAGGTCATCGGCTCAGGTTATACGCCCATCCGCGCCATCATTGACCGCGCGGCCGCCATGATCGCGACGCCTGCGGCCTGCTTTTCGCTCGTCGTCACGCACGACGGCCTGGCGGGAATTTACTTCGGCACGCCGCAGGAGTCGTGGAAATCCGCCATGGCGCTTTCCGCGCGCAAGCACATCGTCTACGTCAAGAAGCCGTATCGCCGCGTGCTTTCCATCATGCCGCGACTCTACGACGACATCTGGACGGCCGGTAAAGGTATGTACAAGATGGAACCGGCCATCGCCGACGGCGGCGAAGTGGTGATCTTCGCGCCGCACATCGACGAGATCAGCTACACACACGGCGCGCTGATCGAGGAGATCGGCTACCACTGCCGCGACTACTTTCTGGCACAGTGGGACAGGTTCAAGGGCTACCCGGGCGGCATCCTGGCGCACTCGTCGCACGTGAAGGGCTTGGGCAAGTACGACGCGCCCTCGCGCACCGAGTCGCCGCGCATTCAGGTAACGCTCTCGACGGCTATTCCCGAGGCGCGCTGCCGCCACATCAACCTGGGCTACCTCGACCCCGCGAGGGTCGACCGCAAGGAGTGGGAAGGCCGCGAGGACGAAGGCGTGCTTGTAGTGCCGCGCGCCGGCGAGATGCTCTACCGCGTTCAAGAGACAGTGAACATCTCGTAGCGTGGACCACCAGGTTTGTGGTCCGCGGCTTTTCATGGCCTTACGCAAAACCTACAGTTCCATTCCCTCACCCGCGCAGGTGCTCAGTCAGCCAAACGATATACATCGAATTGCGCCGGCGCACTTCGGCGAGCAAATCTTCCGGCACCTCGTCCAATTTCTCCTTGAAGAAGCGATGGTCTCCATCGGGGGATTTCGTGTCGCGGCTTCCCACCATGTTGCCGAGCCAGAAAACCTGGAAAAGGTTGCCGTCCACACGCCCGCGCGCGGAATCGCCCAGATCATACTCGCGGCCCATCTTGATGTACTGCTCGGCTAGTTCGCTCTCCGTGCCGAATGCGCCCTGGGCGGCAAATTCGCGCGCCCGGTCCACCATGCGCTCGAATAGCTTTCGCCAGGGAGAGTCTGCGGCCTGCTCCGAAAGCACATCCAGGAGCTGGAGCTGCAGCTCGCCGGAGATTTTGTAATTCACCCGCCCGCGCGTCGAGCGGCCAATCGCTTCCAGCGCCTGCGCCTGCTTGCCGCTGCCCGAGTGAATGCTCAACGTACCGTCGAAATATCGCGCCACGCTGGCAAGCTCCTCCACGCGCGCCGCCAGTTCCGCA
>JASHTO010000185.1 GCA_030040515.1 Terriglobia bacterium | reverse complement strand
ACCCCACGGCGCCCATCAGCACGGCCACAGCGGTTTGGGAATCGGCGGTCAATTGCTTTTGCAATGAGGCCACGCGAAGCGAGGCGGCAGCATGATAGCCGGACCACGGCGCGGGATATCGTTGGTTCATGCCTCGCGCAATTCGTTCCAGATCCCCGCGAGCTTGTTCCAATGTGATTCCGGCTTTGAGCCTGCCGATCACTCGTACCGTCTGCATTTTGCGCCCAGGGATGGTCGCGGCGGCCGGGACTGCGTTCGGCATCCAAACTGCAACGTCAGCGCCATCGGGATAAATGAAGCCCGCCGGCATCACTCCGGCGATCGTATAAGGCTTGCCATCAAGGCTGATGCTCTTGCCCACCACGCCGGGATCCGCTTGCAGATAGTTGCGCCACAGATCATCGCTGAGAATGGCGACGGACTCATCAGCATGGCTCATGTTCACGTCGAAGCCGGCGCCCAGGCGAGGTGTAATCCCAACCATCGCGAAGAATCCGGGTGTGACGTGGGCCGTTTGCACGCGCTCCGCAGGCCGATTGGCGCTGCTCAGATTGCTTCCCAATGTTGGCCCCATTGCCTCCAGATTTTCGAATGTGACGCTCTGCTCCTTCCAAGCGGCGTACTCGGGAGCCAGCACCATGGAGCGATTGAACTTCGGGAAAAACTCCGTGGCCCAAACCAGGCGGCTGGGATCACGATAGGAGAGCGGCCGCAGGAAGACAGCATTCACCACGCTGAAGATCAGTGCGTTGGCGCCAATCCCCAGCGCCAGAATGACGAGTGTGGCAGCAGAGAATCCGGGGCTGCGTCGCAATCGGCCCAAAGCCAGCCGAAACTCAGCAAGGTTTTTCGTCATGGCCATATACTAACCCATGGCACTAAAATGGGAAACTTGGCTTTGCCCTCGGTGCAGCGGTGGGGGGGAACTTCTTACTGTGAATCGACAAACGAAAATCGAATGCCGACCACGGACCACGGACAGCTGACTACGGACATCCTTCATGTATTCCGCCACTCTTCTCGAACACTTTAACCATCCGCGCAACGTCGGTGAAATTCCCGACTCCTCCGTGGTGGTGGAAGCTTCGAATCCGGTGTGCGGCGACTTGATGAAGTTGTGGGCGACGGTCCACGACGGGAAAATTCAGTCGGTGAAATTCAAAGCTGCTGGGTGCGTGCCGTCGGTGGCGTGCGGCTCGTGGCTGACGGAAGCCATCCTGAGCAAATCGCCGGCGGAACTTTCCGCGCTCACGTCCGGAGAGATTGAGGCCGGCCTGGGCGGCCTGCCTCCCGCTTCGCGGCACGCCGCGGTGCTCGCCGTGGATGCCTTGAAACGTTTGCTGGAGCAAATTCGAAAATCGAAGTGAGGCCGGCCTCAAGGATGAATCAATCGATGACGGGATACCTACCAAACGGCGGACGAACCGCTCAGAAACATATTTTCATATTGACGTGCGCACTCAGCTTGCTTTCCGCAGGCGCCATGGCCGCGCAACCTGAAAGCGCGACGCCCAATCGCGCGCCGCTTCAGCCTAACGCCTTCGATCCTCTGCCACTCGGAACCGTCAAACCAACGGGTTGGTTGCTGCGCGAGTTGCAAATCCAGGCGAATGGTTTGAGCGGGCACCTCGATGAGTTCTGGCCGGACGTCGGCGCGAACAGTGGCTGGCTGGGCGGCACGGGTGAGAGCTGGGAGCGTGGGCCGTACTTTCTGGATGGATTGGTTCCGCTTGCCTTCCTGACCGGCGACGAGCGGCTGATGGCCAAGGCGAAAAAATGGGTGGACTGGACGCTTTCCAATCAGGAAGCGGACGGCTGGATTGGCCCCGCGCGCATGACCGACTGGTGGCCGAATTACGTGATGCTGAAAGTCCTGACGCAATATCAGGAAGCCACGGGCGATCCGCGCGTCATTCCCCTGATGCAGAAATATTTTGCCTTCCAGGCCGCGCATCTCGACGAGCGTCCGCTGAAGGACTGGGCCGTCTATCGCTGGCAGGATGAGGTGCTGAGTATCCTCTGGCTCTACAACCGAACGGGCGACGCGAGTCTGCTGGCCCTGGCGCGGCGCCTGCACGATTTAGGTCACGATTGGGAGGCGCAATTCGCGGACTTTCAAGACACCGGCAAAGTCGCGCGTGCGGACGCCAATCTGGCGAATCACGGCGTGAACAACGCCATGGCGATGAAGGCCGCCGCGGTGTGGTGGCTGTTGACCGGAGAGCGGAATGATCGTGAGGGCGTTGACGAAATGCTCGCTGACCTCGACCGCTACGACGGCCAGCCGAACGGAATATTTTCCGCCGATGAGCACTACGCCGGGCTCGATCCCTCGCAAGGTACGGAGCTTTGCGCGGTGGTGGAGGCGATGTTTTCGCTCGAGACGGACCTCTCGATTCTCGGTGACGCCGCGCTGGGCGACCGCCTGGAGAAAATTGCTTACAACGCCCTGCCTGGAACCTTGACCGATGATGGCTGGGCGCATCAATATGACCAGCAGGCCAATCAAGTGATGGTGAACGTCGCAAATCGGCGGTGGGCGACCAACGGACCTGACTCCAACCTTTACGGCCTGGAGCCCAACTACGGTTGCTGCACCGCCAACATGCACCAGGGCTGGCCCAAGTTCGTCGCGCACTTGTGGATGGCCACGACGGACGGTGGCCTTGCAGCGGTCGCCTACGGTCCAAGCAAAGTTTCGACGCGGCTGGCCGGTGGAACGCCCGTCAGCATTGAGGAGACAACGGATTATCCTTTTCGCGAGGCCGTAAATCTCGAAGTGAAGACCGACCGTCCGTCTAAATTTCCCCTCGTGCTGCGAATTCCCGGCTGGGCCGCAGGTGCGAGCGTGGCCGTGAACGGCGCACCGCTTGCGGATGTCAAAGCTGGAAAGTTCCTTCGCGTCGAGCGCGAATGGCGGAGCGGCGACAGGATGGAACTCCGTTTCCCCATGCAGGTCATCAACACCGCGTGGTACCACAACTCGATTTCCGTTGAGCGCGGACCGCTGGTCTTCTCGCTCAAGATGGGTGAAAGCTGGTCGGCGCTTAAGAAAACCGGTCCGGCGACCGACTGGGAGGTCTTTCCGACCACGCCTTGGAATTACGCGCTGCTTGTCGACCCCAGGAATCCGGCGTCGTCCTTCGCGGTCACGGAACTTCCGGCGGGGAATCAGCCTTTCAGCCTGAGCGGCGCGCCCGTCGTGATCACCGCGAAAGCACGCCGGCTGCCGGAATGGGAATTGGAAGATGATTCAGCCGGGCCGCTGCCCATAAGTCCGGTCACCAGCAAGCAGCCCGTTGAAACCATCTCACTCGTTCCTTACGGGGCCGCAAAACTGCGGATTACGGCGTTTCCGTTTACGCTAAATTAATGGGCGCGACTCAAGAAATGCCGCGGACCTGAAATGCGCAGGTCTGAGCTACATCCTGCAAATAGCGAAACGCTCGGAGGGCAGCATTGTAGCGGCGGTCTATCGACCGCCGGCGACGCTCATCGAGCGCCGCGACAACGCCGCCTGAAGGGCGGGCAAGCCTGGAGCGCTACACCGACTGGCCATCGTCGTCGGTGGTTTCCGCGGCGACTTCGTGGAGCTCTTCGGTCGCCGGGACAGTTGAGGATTTGGCGCCGCGGCGCATGGCCACGATTCCCGTGCGCACCATTTCCAGCACGCCAAACGGGCGAAGAACTTCCAGCAAACCGTCGATTTTGTCCTCGCCGCCGGTGATCTCCAGAATCACCGACTCCGGCGCCACGTCCACCACGCGCGCGCGGAACACGTTCGCCAGTTGGAGAACATGCGAGCGCTGGTCGTGCTGCGCCGCCACCTTGACCATGGCCAGGTCGCGGGTGATGGCGGGCTCCTCCGTAATGTCTTCCACCAGCAGAACATTCACCAGCTTGTAGAGGCTCGCCTCGATGCGCCGTGCCTGGTCTTGGTCGGTGTCGACGGTGATGGTCATTCGCGAAACTTCCGGCTTCTCCGTGCGGCCCACGGTGAGTGAGTCAATGTTGAAAGCGCGCCGCCGAAAGAGTGAGGCAACGCGCGTCAGCACGCCGGGCTTGTTCTCAACGTGCACAACAAATGTTTTGAGCATAATTTTCCAAAAGCCTATTCGTCTTCCGCCGTCTCCACGAGCGGATTCGGGCGCCGGATCATTTCGTGCAGTCCGGCTCCGGCCGCCACCATGGGGTAAACCGAATCTTCCTGCTCAACCTGGAAATCCAGCAGCACCGGACCATCGTGCCGGCGCGCGGCCTGCACCGCAGGCACCACTTGCCGGCGTTCCTTCACCACCGAGCTGCGTATTCCGAATGCCTCCGCGAGCTTCGCGAAGTTAGGGCTCAACAAGGGCGTTGATTCATAGTTTCGGTCGTAGAAAAATTCCTGCCACTGCCGCACCATTCCCAGATAACCGTTGTTGATGATGGCGATGTTGATTTTCAGGTTCTCCTGAACCATGGTGGCGAGCTCCGCCATGGTCATTTGGAAGCCACCGTCGCCGACCACCACCCAAACTTCCGCCTCCGGCCGCGCAACTTTCACTCCGATGGCGGCGGGCAGGGCAAACCCCATGGTTCCAAGTCCACCGGAAGTGATGAGCGTGCGCGGAGCTTCGTGCTTGAAGTACTGAGCTTCCCACATCTGATGCTGGCCCACGTCGGTGACCACCACCACGTCGCCGCCGCGCGTTTCCTGCCACAAATCGTTGATCACGTGCGCGGCGTAAAGATGACCGCTGTCGGGCAGGTTCTGAATGTCGCGCACCGCCGTCTCACCTTTCAGTCCGTCGATGTAAGCGCGCCACTCGCTGCAATCCACCGGCTGGAGGCGGGGCAGCATTTCGCGCAGGACTTCGCGCAGATCGCCGATCAGCGCCACGTCGAGCTTGACGTTCTTGTTGATTTCCGAAGGATCGATTTCCACCTGAATCTTCTTGGCCTTGGGCGCGTAAGTTTTCAGATTGCCCGTCACGCGGTCGTCAAAGCGCATGCCCAGAGCAATGAGCAAATCGGCTTCTTGTATGGTTGTATTCACCCAGGCCTCGCCGTGCATTCCCATCATGCCGAGATTCAGCGGATGCGACGCGGGGAACGCGCCGAGACCGAGCAGCGTGAGCGTGACGGGAATCCCAGTGCGGTCCGCCAGCTCGCGGACTTCATTCATGGCGCCGGA
>JASHTO010000184.1 GCA_030040515.1 Terriglobia bacterium | reverse complement strand
GTCGTGATATTGCCGCCGAAAATCTTGGTAAGCGCCGCGTCCAGGCTCGACTCCATCACCACGTGGTCCGAATAGGCCACGATGACGCGCTGCAATTGCGGCAAAGCGCCCCCGGACTGCGCGGCAAGGTACAAGGGCTCCACGTAGAGCACGGAATTCAGCACCGGCGTCACCAGCAGCGTGCCGCGAATTACCTTTGAGCCGCCCGTCCCCCACAAGGTCAGTTGTTGCGAAATTGTCGGGTCCTGATCAATGCGCGATTCAATCTGCTGCGGACCGTAAATGAGCTTCTGTTTCGGGAATGTGAACACCAGGACCTTGCCGTAATTCGGATCATCGCAGCGCGCCGCGATCCAGGCGATCATGTTGTCCTTGCGCGCCGGCGTGAACGCCGACATGAGGATGAATTCCTCACGCTTCCCGACTTCCGCGAGCTTCATGATGGTGTAGTAGGGGCTCATGGTGGAGCCCGGTCCGCCCGCCGCGCTCTGGGCCACACGCCACAAATCCTCCTTGTTGAAGAAAACGCGCGGATCCGTCATGTGAAACACCGCATACATGCTTGCCTGAATGGAGAAAAAGTCCTCGGGATAGCGGATGTGAGCGCGTAAATCCTTAGGCATTTCGTCGAGTGGATGGAAGACGCCGGGGAACAGGCGCGCGTAGGTTTGAATAAATGGGTCTTCGGGGTCGCTGATGTAGAATCGCACGTCGCCCGAGTAGGCGTCAATCGTGGCTTTGACCGAGTTGCGGATGTAATTCTCCCCATCCGGCGCGGGCTCCGAATAGGGGTAGCGCGTCGAGAGCGTATAACCGTCGAGCATCCAGTAAAGCGCTCCGCTGTCGGAAATGACCATGTAGGGATCGTGGTCATAATAAATGAACGGGGTGAGGCGATGGGCGCGCTCGAGCACCCGGCGATAAATCATCAGGCGGCTTTCCGGCAGAATTTCAGAAGAAAATAGAATATTTTTTTCACCGAAGGCGAACGCAAACAGCAGCCTGCGCCAAAAGCCCTCCACGGGAATACCGCCCGTGCCCGCATAAGTGGTGTAGACATCCTGGTCGCCGCGCGGGTAGTCAAATTCCGGCGTGTGCGTCTTCACGAAGCAATAGTCGCCACCCAGCTCGCCGAAATAGATTTCCGGCCGAGTGACCTTCAGCGAAACGCTCGACACGGGGGGAATATCCTTGATGAAAAACACCGGCAAACCTTCGCTGGTGGATTCATTCACCGGCCCCAGGCACAGGCCGTAGCCGTGTGTATAGGTGAGGTTCTCATTGATCCAATTCCGCACGGGCAGGCTTTCCGGATTCAACTCGCGGGGTGAGAGCGAGACCTGGCGATAAACACCGTTGATCCAATATCGATCATTATCAATGTGCACGAAATCGTAGTAGGTGCGGATTTCCTGCAACTGCGCGAAGGTGGTGAGCAGCGGATTGTGGTCCCACAGGCGGACGTTGCGAAACGTGGCGTCGTTCTGTCGAATATCGTCCAGCGTCAGGTCTTCCATGGCGGAAAAACTGCGCTCCTCAAACCGGTCGAGGGCGTAGGCTTTGCGGGTGAATTCAATGGAATTGGCGATGTAGGGCCGCTCTTTATCGATCTCGTTGGGTTTGACGATAACCTGCTGAATGATTTCCGGGTAAATCGCACCGCCGAGAACTCCCACCACCAGCAGTGCCCCAATTCCGAACAAGGGCGTACGATAATCTCCCCCGCCGGCACGCCAGAAGAAGAGGCCGGCGGTCAAAACGCCTAGAACCAACAGAACCCGAAGCACAGGCCAAGTGGCGTGAATATCCGTGTATCCTGCGCCGAAAACCATTCCCCGCGGCGAATAGAGCAGGTCGTACATTGCCAGGCGGATGCGATAAGCGATGAGCAGGAAGAGAATGCCCCCCAGGGCCATTAAGTGCGCGCGCGCCGCACGGGCAATCACCGGCCCACGCGGAGTTATCCATACTCCACCCTCCACCAGATAAAGAAACGTGGCGCTCAGCAGGCAGCAAATGACGATGATGAGCGCCAGGTGAAAGAGAAACCACGTGTAGGGCAACTGAAAGAGATAGAAACCCAGGTCGCGGCCGAAGAGTGGGTCCGCCACGCCCATCCAGGGCACATGCCGGGCGCGAAGATAAATGAGCCAATGCTCCATTCCCCATTCGCTCACGATGTAACCGGCAAAGAGAACGCCACCCCAAATCAACCACCGGAAGAGAGAGCCGAATTTCTCCAGAGGTTGAAATTCGATGTATTCGCCATAAACCCGGAATCCCTGCCGTCGTGACAAAGTATGGGCGACGAGCAGGTTGGCGCCCACAATGGCGAGAAAGCCGATGCCGGCAATTCCGCTCAAGTCGATTTGGGCTTTCAAAATGGTCAGGTAGATGGTCCGATAGCCTTCCTGGTTGAACCACAGCCAGTCCACGAGCAATCCCACGCCGTTGGTTAGAAGCGGCAGGAAAACCAGAACAAACAGAATGAGGGCAACAATGATTCGCGCACCGCGATTTTTCGCCATATGATTCTCCGGCGATATCTTCACACAGCGGCACGCCACTGTCAAAAACGTGCCAGTCGATTTGCTACCTCGCGATGAACACTTTCAACTGTGGTTGCAAGGTTGAGGATTAGTATCCGATCCGAGATTTTGTACGCGGCGGACTCCATAAATCGTGGCCGGAACCTCCGAGCTTTCATGCTATAACCAATCATGCGAGTCGAAAGTCCCGGGAGGGTTTTATGTCGTCCCTGAAAGTGGGTTTTTATGGCCACGTCCGGCAGTATCACAGTCTGAAGAAAGAAATTGACGCCGCCATTCATGAGGTATTGGAAAGCGGCAGCTATGTAATGGGCCCGATGGTCAAGCAATTCGAGCAGGATCTTGCGGCCTACTGCCACGCGAAGGAGGCGGTAGGCGTGAACTCCGGCACAGACGCGCTGTGGTTGGCGTTCATGGCGCTGGGAATCGGGCCGGGCGATGAGGTCATTACTACCTCGAACACTTTTTTCGCCACCGCCGAGGCAATTTGGATCGCCGGCGCCACGGCGGTGTTCGTGGACTGCGATCCTCGCACCTGCAACATTGACGTGAATCGGATCGAAGCGGCAATCACTTCCAGGACCAAAGCCATCGTGCCCGTGCATCTTTACGGTCAGCCGGCAGAGATGCGTGCCGTGACGGAAATTGCCCGGAGGCACAAGCTCTTCGTCATTGAGGACAACGCGCAGGCGCTGGGAGCGCGCGGGCCGGACTTCCGCCTGGGCGAGCTTTCCGACGTAATGTGCACGAGCTTCATCATCCAGAAAAATCTCGGCTGCTTCGGCGACGGCGGCGCGGTGGTAACGAATCGCAAAGACCTTGCGGAGACCGTCCGCAGGCTGCGCAATCACGGTTCGCTGGTGCGCTCAGTCCACAGCATGGGATATAACAGCCGCCTGGATGACTTGCACGCCGCGGTCTTGAGCGTGAAACTGAAG
>JASHTO010000183.1 GCA_030040515.1 Terriglobia bacterium | reverse complement strand
GGACGATAACAAATTTCCGCGGGCCGCACCATAACAACACGAAATGGCAAGAGGCCGCCGGGAAGGAGCTTTGAATGAGACTTCAAGCGAACAACCAAATTGCACGCGGAGGCGAGTTTATGATCCGCAAATCTTGTTGGGAATGGGCGCTGACCGTCACTTTGGCGATGGCCGGCGCCGGAATCCTCGGCGCGCAGGAAGCGCCGGAACCACCCGCCCCGCCCGATCCTCCCGAGAATGCGCAGATCTTCGTAATGAACGACGGCACGGCGCACCTGGGCGTCAGCCTGGGAGATGTGACTACCGAGCAGGCCCAGCAACTCAAGCTCCCCGCCGTCGCCGGCGCCATGGTCACCCACGTGCAGCCGGACAGCGCCGCCGCCAAGGCAGGTCTCCAAAAAGACGATGCGATTATGGAGTTCGACGGAGTGCGTGTGCGCAGCAGCGCGGAATTGCGCCGCCTGATCCGCGAGACGCCCGTCGGCCGGACCGTCGAAATGAAAATCATCCGCGACGGAAAGTCGCAGGTGCTGAGCGCGAAGCTCGAGGGCGAACGCGAATCGTATTCCTTCAACGGCCCTGCCATTGCCCCTTCTATCAAGATTCCGGATATTCAAATACCCCAGGCCTTTTCTCTCTACGGATTCAATCGCGCTATGCTGGGAATTTCCGGGGATGATCTCACCTCGCAGCTCGCGGAATATTTCGGCGTCAAGCAGGGCAAGGGTGTGCTGGTGGCCGAAGTCACTAAAGGCGGCGCCGCAGATAAGGCCGGGCTGAAGGCTGGCGACGTGATTGTGCAGGTGGACGGGAAACCCATCAGCGGCGTGGATGAGCTTCGCTCCGCCTTGAACGACAATTTCGAAGGTGACACGCGAAAAGTGACCCTCACCATCATCCGCGACCACCAAGAACAGACACTTACCGCGGAACTGACTCGCGCTTCGCATTATGAGGAACGAACCTCCAATTTGACCGAGCAGAGCCTGGAAGGGGCGATCGCCCGGCTGCAACAAGCGCAGGCTGCGGAAAAAGCCGCGCAGGACCGGGAGCTCCGCGCCCTGCAGGAAAGCGCGCGCGTCAACCTGCAAGCCCAGCTCGAAAAGCAGCGGGCGGAGATGAGAAGCGAATGGCAGCAGCAACTCCAGCAGCAAATGCTTTCGCTCAAGGAGCGGCTGAAGCAGATGCAGAACCAGCGCGTCACGCTGCGGCAAAATGAGTCGATTTAGCCCTGATCCGCCCGGCAATTTTTCGGGCGGAATTTCATCCGGCTTACTACCCTGGGCGGCGGTCCGGATTTGCCGCCCGTTTTGTTTTTGCTGCTGGACCGATCTCCTTGACCGCCGCCGCATCATTTGTTACAAATAACGGTTCACTGAGAGGTGAAAATCAAACCTTGAAGGGGGCAATATGGCGACAAATCGCGGGGTAGCTTACATGGGGACTGGGAAGGTCGAAGTGCAATCCATCGACTTCCCCAAGCTTGAACTGGGTTCTCGAAAATGCCAGCACGGCGTTATCCTGAAAATCGTGACCACGAACATTTGCGGAAGCGACCAGCACATGGTGCGCGGGCGCACCACAGCTCCAAAGGGGCTGATACTCGGGCATGAAATTACCGGCGAAGTGATTGAAGCGGGACGCGATGTGGAATTTATCAAAGTCGGCGATCTGGTTTCCGTTCCGTTTAACATCGCTTGCGGACGCTGCCGGAATTGCAAGGAGGGCAAGACCGGAGTCTGCCTGAACGTGAATCCCGCGCGGCCCGGCGCCGCTTACGGATACGTGGATATGGGCGGCTGGGTGGGCGGCCAGGCGGAGTACGTGATGGTGCCGTACGCGGACTTCAATCTGCTCAAGCTGCCGAAGGACCGGGCGATGGCCAAGATCAAAGACATCACCCTGCTTTCCGACATTTTCCCCACCGGGTACCATGGGGCAGTGACGGCGGGAGTCGGCCCGGGAACAATTGTCTATGTCGCGGGCGGCGGGCCTGTGGGACTGGCGTGTGCCGCAGCCTGCCAACTGCTGGGCGCTGCTTGTGTCATCGTGGGCGACATGATTCCGGAACGCCTGGCGCAGGCGCGCAGCTTCGGCTGTGAGACCGTCGACCTGCGGCAGGATGCTTCGCTCGGCGATCAGATCGACCATCTGGTAGGCGAGCCGCTGGTGGATTGCGCGGTGGATTGCGTGGGCTTTGAAGCGCGCGGCCACGGCAAAGAAGCAGTGGTGGAACGTCCGGCGACAGTGCTCAATTCCCTGATGACCGTCGTGCGCGCGGGCGGCGGCATGGGCATTCCCGGCCTTTATGTCACGGATGATCCGGGCGGCGTCGATGCCAATGCCAAGACCGGAAACCTCGGCATCCGAATCGGCCTCGGCTGGGCAAAGTCGCTGCACTTCATGACCGGCCAATGCCCGGTGATGAAATACAATCGGCAACTGCTCATGGCGATTCTTTACGACAAGATCAAAATCGCCAAGGCGGTGAATGCCACGATGATTTCACTCGATGATGCGCCGCAGGGCTATAAGGATGTTGACCGCGGCGCGGCCAAGAAGTTCATCATCGACCCGCAGCAGATGGTGAAGGCAGCGTAGAAGGACTTGATGCTCCCCTCCGGTTT
>JASHTO010000182.1 GCA_030040515.1 Terriglobia bacterium | reverse complement strand
AGAAGGGAAGACTGCTCATGGCAACAAGCGCAACGGTTTTGGAAGGGAAAATGACGGCCAAGGCGGGGAAATCCGCGAGGGCTGGATTGATCGTCTTCGGCCTGGCGCTGATTGTCGGATTCGTTTACGCCGCGCGGCAACTGGCGTCCGATCTCTCGGGAATTCACACCACGGAAATCCTGCCTTTCGTTTTGCTGGGAGTAGCGCTGCTCGTGGCGCTGGGATTTGAGTTCGTGAACGGCTTTCATGACACCGCCAATGCCGTGGCCACGGTGATTTACACGCACTCCATGGAACCGCACCTGGCAGTGGTGTGGTCAGGGGCGTGGAATTTCCTCGGCGTGCTGGTGTCAAGCGGGGCGGTGGCATTCGCCATCGTCTCGTTGTTGCCCGTTGAACTCATCCTCCAGGTGGGCAGCAAGGCAGGATTCGCCATGGTCTTCGCGCTGCTCATCGCCGCCATCATCTGGAACATCGGCACGTGGTGGTTTGGCCTGCCCGCCTCGAGTTCACACACGCTGATTGGCTCGATCATTGGCGTGGGCATCGCCAACCAACTGATGGCGGTGAAGACCGGGACGAGCGGCGTGGATTGGGGCCAGGCGGTGAACATCGGCAAGTCGCTGCTGCTCTCGCCGGCGGTGGGATTTGCCGTCGCCGCCCTGTTGCTGCTGGTCTGCAAGGCACTGATTCCCAACAAGCAGCTTTATGAAGCGCCCAAGGGAACTGAGCCGCCTCCGTTTTGGATTCGCGCCCTTCTGGTGCTCACCTGCACGGGCGTCAGCTTCGCGCACGGTTCCAACGACGGGCAGAAGGGCATGGGACTCATCATGCTGATTCTGATCGGGACGGTCCCCACCGCCTACGCGCTCAACCACGCGGTGACGGCAAAGCAGACGGAAGATTTCGTGGCAGTGTCGACGCAGACGGACGAGACGCTGGGGCGTTACGTCTCGCCCGACGCGGTGGTGGGCGATTCGCGCGACGAGGTGACCGATTACATCCGCACCCGGAATTTTACGCCCAACACCATGTTGGCCCTTCGTCAGCTCGTGAATGGCATCGGAACGGAAATGGCCATGTACAAAGAGCTGAGGAAGGTACCGCAGGACCAGGTGCGCAACTTTCGCAATGACATGTACGTGGTCAGCGAGGCGCTGCGCTTGATGCAGAAATCGGGCAATCCGCATTTTTCCGCAGCCGATGCGGCCATCCTGAAAAACTATAAGACCCACGTTGATAACGCGACCAAGTTCATTCCCAGTTGGGTAAAAGTGGCCGTGGCACTGGCGCTCGGACTCGGCACCATGATCGGGTGGAAACGCATTGTGGTGACCGTCGGCGAAAAAATCGGAAAGGACCACCTGACCTACGGGCAGGGCGCGGCGGCGGAGATTACCGCCATGTGCACCATCGGCGCCGCGGACTGGTTTGGGCTGCCTGTCAGCACCACGCACGTGCTCTCTTCAGGCGTGGCCGGAACCATGGCCGCCAATAAATCCGGGCTCCAGTGGAGCACGGTACGAAATCTGGCTCTGGCCTGGGTGCTCACGTTGCCGGCTTCGATTGTGCTATCCGCAACTCTCTTCTGGGCCTTCCAAAGAATCGGGGCGTAGCGGAGTTGCGAAGAATTTGTGTTGTTCCCCCCATCTGACAACCGATTCTTCGCTTCTCCCCTCCCCGGTAGAACCCCCTCACCCTCGCTCTCCTCTCCCCGCGCGGGTGAGGGGGCAATTCGCCAACCACACGAATCCGCCAACCCCCCATCACAACTCGCTGCCGCGATTTCTGATGGCTTGGGGGTGAAGGGCCGGTTAGAATGAGGGTCTTGAAATGACCTTCAAAGCCCGGATCAAGGAGGGCGGAATGAAACCGATCAAGACTGATTGGAAACGTGCGTTGCCCGTGGGGTTTGCATTCGCAGCGTTAATACTCTTCACGGTCGCAGCGCAGAATCCCGCCGCCCCGGCGCAGTCCGGCTCGACGCCCGACCCGGACTTCGCCCGTCTGCCCAAAGTCTGGCACTCGGAGACCACCAAGCATGACTTCCGCGTCGAGGTGAACAAGGATTTATTTCGGGCCGAGTGGGTCAACCTGCCGGCCGAATCCGCCAAGAAAGGCGCGTTCATCCACACCGAGTGCCGGCGCACAGGGTCGAAATGGATCGGCAAATCGAACATCAATATGCTGGTGGAGATTCCCGGCGCGCCCGCGGGAGTTGAAACCAAGCTTTGCCAGATCACTATCCGTTTTGAAGTGGATTCGGTTTCACCGGAAAAAATCACAGGCCAGGGCGAGTCCTTGCATTCCTTCGATGCGCCAACTTGCCGCGTGAACGAGACAAGATGGGCGCCGTTTACCTGGGTTCCGAGAAAGTGAGTACGCCCGGCCCACGATCCAGCCCACGGCGAGCGCGACATAGTCAATGATCCAGCCGGTGACGATGCTGGAAACAGCGAAGAGAATCAGGCCCGGAATCGCGCCGCCGGGGCCGAAAATCAGCGCGCGCGTGATCGCGGCAACTTGAAGCGCGGTGATTCGCTGTACGGGTGGGAGCCAGCAGCACAGGTGCCGCAGATTGTTCGGTCACTGTTTCAAGTAACGAAGCGCAACACATCCTGATTTAAAAATCTTCGACTCCACAAGTTTTAATTGCAATCTTTCCTGTAGGCTAACACCTTCTAACAACCGTCGCCCTTCTCCTGCAACGATGGGCTGAACGACAAGACGATATTCATCAACCAGACCAAGCTCTATAAGTTGTGAAGGAAGAGTTACACCACCAGTTAAAATATTTTTGCCTTGTTCCTGTTTCAATTTAAGTATTTCGTCTTGAAGCTTCTTACGAACAATTCTCGTATTTGTTCCTTCAGCGCTGTCTAATGTTTTTGAAAAAACAATTTTGTTGATGGAGTCAAACGTTTGAGCAAACTCGTTCGTTGCTTTTGACTCAGAAGGGTTTCTTGCGATATCCGGCCAATAAGGAACCATCAATTGATAGGTTTTGCGCCCAAAGACGAGCAGGTCAACATCTCGCATGAGGTGCGTATAATATTCATGTATTTCTTCATCGCCAAACACTTTGGTGTGGTCGCAGCAGCCATCCATGGTAATGTTGATTGCGAAGATTACATTTCTCATTGGATCGTCCTGACCCCTTTTATGCACCAGTGCTTATAAGAGTTTGAGGTGGGTTCCCAAAACTTTCACCTCCAGCAATGTACCGAACATCTTCCGGTCCGGAAACTCCGCCTTCATCCGGCTAACGACGCAACCTTCCGCGTCCAGAGCCAGCGCTGAATCGCTCACGCCATGCCAGCCTCAACGCTTCCTGCACAACTTCGGCATCCGCAGCTTTCAGTTGCACCAACGTGTTTCCCTGAAGACCCCAGGCTCCGTTGACGGGCTTGAACGTTTCCGGATGTTCGTGAATAAAAATCCGCTGCTGCTCCGGCGTGAGTTTTACCATTCCCCAGCATTTGTCGGGATAGCCGAGCGTGGCGAAGACCTTTCTGCCCACGCGGAAGTCGGGGTGCTTCATGTGGCTGCGCTCCTCTACTTCCGGCAGGCTCAGAGCGATTCGGCGGAATTGATTTGCGGTCATGGAAGAAGGTCCGTTCCACCTTTTGGCTGGCGCAGACACGCGGTCTGTGTCTGCGTTTTCCAATTTCCCCATTCGCTTCCTTTGAGGGAACGCAGACATTGAACGCCATGTCTGCGCCAGCCGGGTTGCGTCCTGATTTCAATCATGGCGGGGACGACGCGCCGCGTCGCCCCTAGGCGCTTGATTAAACCAACAGTTACCCTTTCACCTTCTTGATCTCTTCAATCAGCGGGGGAACGACTTCAAACAGGTCGCCGACGATTCCGTAGGTGGCCACTTCGAAGATGGGGGCTTCTTTGTCCTTATTAATCGCCACCACGGTGTGCGCGCCCTTCATTCCCACGATGTGCTGGATGGCGCCGGAGATTCCGAGCGCGAGATAAAGTTTCGGTGCGACGGTCTGGCCGGAGCTGCCCACCTGGCGGTCCATGGGCAGCCAGCCGCTGTCGCAGATGGGGCGGGAGGCGGCGAGCTCGGCGCCCAGAGCCTCCGCGAGCTTCATGGCGAGGTCCAGATTCTCCGGCGCCTTGATGCCGCGGCCCACAGCGACGATCAGCCCCGCCTGCGTCAGGTCCACGGCCTGCTTGGCTTCGCGGAAGCGCTCGCCGGGCTTGGCGCGAATGGCTCCGGCGGCAAGTTCGACGGCGACGGGCGTAATGGGAGCTGCGCTCGGGCCGCGCTCCACCGAATCTTCCCGAAACGCCGCGGCCTGAAATGAGACGAAATACGGCGCATCGCCCGCGCATTCCACGTCGGCGCAGAATTTGCCCTGGAAAACCTGCCGAACGAAGATGAGCTTGTCGTTTTCGTTTCGATAAGTCAGACAGTCGCTTACCAAGCCACGCTGAAGCATCGCTGCGAGTTTGGGCGCGAAGTCGCGCACCTGATAGGTGTGACTGAAGATTACGAAGCGCGGCTTCTGCTGCTCGATTACGGCGCGCAGGGCGAGGGCATATCCGTCCGCGGTGTATTCAGCGAGAAGCGGAGATTCGACCGTCAGAACCTGCTCCACCGCGGCGGCAAGTTCCGCAGCCAGCGGCGCGAGGTTGCTTCCTAAAAGCACTGCGCGCACGGCGCCGCCTGCGCTGCGCGCCATCTGCTGGCCTGCCGCCAGAGCCTCCCACGTGGCGCGGGTCAGTTTGCCGCCTTGGTGTTCAGCGAAAACTAGAAATAGGTCAGGCATGGGTCAGAATTTGTGGCATGGCCATCCTGGCCATGCGCACGGGCAGGATGCCCGTGCCACTACACTACTCCCCCTCCGCCGTCGGCCCCGCAAACGCCGGCGCGGATGGCTCGGCCGGGGCAGCATCCTCAGATTTCGGCTCTTCTACCGGCGTGGGCTTTTCGGGTTTGCCCGGCCGCGCAACGCGCTTGGGCCTGGCAACCGTCGCGATAAACGATTCCAGCACCTCGCACACCAGTTCGAGCGGGATGGATTTGTAGAAGTTCCCCGCCTCAAACCGTTTGATCTGCTCGCGCCAAAGCGGATTGGTGCGCGCC
>JASHTO010000002.1 GCA_030040515.1 Terriglobia bacterium | reverse complement strand
GCTCGAAATGTACTCCCCTGGCGGCCTTCGCGAATTTGACGGCGCCTTGCGCCTGGTTTTTCTCGGCCGGCTGGAGGAACAAGCGAAAGCCGTCAGTATGCTTCCCCGAATTGTCGGGCGCCTGGCAAAATCGCGCATCGAGTTCCGCCTGGACATCATCGGCGAGGGCCCGGAGCGCGAACATTTGCAGAATGCCTTTGGGCGGGCGGGACTTGCCGGCCGTGTGACTTTCCACGGATATTTGCCGCGCGCCCAATCTGTGCCCATTCTTCAGCAGGGGCACGTCTTTCTGCTCACCTCGCGATACGAGGGCCATTCCTGGGCGCTGCTCGAAGCCATGGCGTGCGGATGCGTTCCGGTGGTTTCCCGCATCGCCGGCGGCACGGATTTTGTGGTGGAGCAGGGAAAGAACGGTATTCTCTGCGCCGTGGGAAAGCCCGCGGAATTCACCACAGCCATCGCCCATCTTGCCGGAGACCGAAAACGCCTGGAGGCGATGTCAGCCGCCGCCGGCCGCGCCATTCGCGAGCGCTTCTCGCTCGAGCGCGTCGTCCAGGATCACGATTCGCTTTTTGCCGGACTGCTGGCGCGGCCGCCGCTCGAATTCCGCCCGGCGCCGCTCTCGGCGATTCAGCCTCCACGACTTTCCGGTGCGCGCTGGCGCCGCTGGGTGCCGCGGCGGATGAAGAACCTCGTGCGAACGTGGGCGGAACGCTTTCACCGCACGGTTTAAGGGTGGCGGTTGCACGACCACCTATGGGCGATTTCAAGCCCAGGATTGAAAATGGATGAAGCGGGAAAATCCCGAAGGGAATCGGACCCGGCGCCCGCGCCGGGGGTGGGAATCTGCGTCCTGAATTGGAACGGCTGGCGGGATACGCTTGAGTGCCTCGAGTCGCTCCGCAAGCAGGATTATCCCAACCGCCTGGTTATTGTGGTCGACAACCATTCGCAGAACGAGTCGGCCAAGAAGATATGCTCCTGGGCAAAGACGAACCTGGGCGGTGGGGCTTATAACGATTACACGGGTGAAGCGGCGCGTGCGGGCGGAGATGAATTCGATGAGGGGATTCTGAGCGCCGTAAAATCTCCAGACCGGCTGGTCCTGATCCGCAACGAAGAGAACACGGGCTTCACCGGCGGATGCAATACGGCCATTGAGTACGCCCTGAAACGCCCCAATCCGCCGGATTATATTTTTCTCCTGAACAATGATGCGACCTTGGAAAGCGATTGCCTGACCCGCCTCATGGAAGTTGCGAAGGAGAGCGGTGCGGCGATTGTGGGAGCGGTGCTGCTGGATGAGTCAGGCAGGAAAGCGATTTTCAACGGCCGGATTTCCATGCTGCGCCAGTTTTTCACGCCGATTGTGGATTGGCACCTGCCTCCCCCGGCCACCACCAAGGACTATTGGCCGACCGACTGCGCCCACGGCGGGGCGATGCTGGTGAGTTCGGGTGCCCTGCGAGCGATCGGGAAGGCGAGAGGCGAGTACCTGCGCGCGGGCTTGTTCATGTATCACGAGGGTGCGGAGTTTCACCATCATGCCGCCCGCCTCGGCTATCGCGCGGTGGTGGCGAAACGCGCCGTGGTCCTCCACAAGAACGCGCGCAGCTCCGGCGGGACGGAGAATCCTCTTGCCTATTACTATTCCGAGCGCAATCGCATTGTGGTTGCGAACGCCGTGCTGCCGTTCGGATGGAAAGCGCTGTTTCACCTGGTGAACCTGCCGCTGATTTCGGCGAGAATTCTGAAGAATGTGGTGAGGCGAAGGTGGGCGGAGGCGCGCGCGATTCTGGAGGGCTTTGGCGACGCTTACCGCGGGCGGCTGGGAAAATGGCGGCGTCATGACGAGCAGGGAGCGGCGCGCGGGGCGGGCGCTGGTGATGTATAGTACCGATTGCGGAAAATCTCGGCCAGAGCCCCGAAGCGGTTACGCCACCTTGAAATTCAAACGATGAAGAGCGATGTGAAGGTTGCCGTTGTCCACCCCGGATTGGGTTTTGGAGGCTCCGAGGCGCCGGCCCTTTGGACGATTGACGCGCTGAAACGCGATTACGACGTCACCTTGATTTCGATGCGCGACGTCGATCTGGAGCGCCTGAACGCTTATTACGGAACATCGCTCGCGCCTGGAGACTTTTCCGCTCGTCGCGTGCGGCTTCCGGCGGGATTGCGAAGCACTGACAAGTTCGCGGGCTTGAAGGGCCGCTTCCTCCTCCGCTCCGTCCGCCGGGCAGCCCCGGAATTCGACGTCCTGATCAGTTCCTACGGCCCCATGGATTTCGGCAAGCCCGGAATCCAGATGATTGCTGATTTATCTTTCGTGGAAGAATGGCGGCTGGAACTGAATCCCTCTTTTCACGCCTGGAAGAGCTGGTTCTACGGAAAGACGCTGGCCCGTGAGGTATATTTGGGCGTGTGCGACGGCGTGGCCCGCGTGCATCCGGAAGGCTGGAAGCAAAACCTCACTCTGGCGAATTCGCGCTGGAGCGCGCAGCGTTTGCTCGAAAAATACGGGATTCCGTCGCAGGTGGTCTATCCGCCCGTCGCCGTCGATTTTCCCGCCGTCCCCTTCAGCGAACGCGACGGCGGGTTCGCTTGCCTGGGCCGCGTCGCGCCGGAGAAGTGCGTCCACTCGGTGATTTCCATTCTCCAACAGGTTCGCGAACGCGGGCATGACGTGCACCTCCACGTTCTGGGCGGAATGGATGACTCCGATTACGCGCGGAAAGTGCGCACCCGGGCGGAGCAGTTCCGCGACTGGGTTCACCTGGAAGGCTGGGTGCAGGGTGACCGGAAGATCAAGCTGCTCACAGGGGGCCGCTTTGGCATTCACGCCCGCCCCAACGAGCCATTCGGAATCGCCGTGGCCGAGATGGTGCAGGCCGGATGCGTGGTCTTTGTCCCGAAAGACGGCGGGCAAACGGAGATTGTCGATCATCCGGCGTTGATTTACGCGGACGAAGCGGAGGCCGTGGAGAAAATCGACGCGGTGCTCTCCGGCAGAATTGCTCCGGAGGCTCTTCTCGGCCACTTGCGCCGGAGATCGAATGCATTTTCCGTAAAGAATTTCGTGGAAACGATGCAGCGCGTCGTCGCGGAATTTGTGAGCGAACGGATTTCTCCCCGCGCGACGAGGAACTCATAATGGCAGACCGGCGCCCACGAATCTCGGTGGTCATTCCCGTTTACAATGAAGCGGCGACGATTGGCGAGATTCTGTGCCGCGTGCAGGCCGTGGATCTTGATAAAGAAATCGTGGTCGTGGATGACGGCTCGATGGATGGCACTCGCGACTTCCTTGCGGCGCTGGAAGAAGCCGCGAAGCGTGCTCCCGCCGTGTTGAAGCTTCCTCCCACCGGGCGCGAGCTGCGGGCGGACAACATCCGGGTGTTTCTTCAGGACCGCAACCGGGGCAAGGGAGCAGCCCTGCGGCGCGGATTTCGCGAGGCGCGCGGCTCGACCGTGATCATCCAGGACGCTGACTTGGAATACGACCCTGCTGATTATGCGCAACTCCTCGGGCCGATTGAAACCGGGCGCGCCGATGTGGTCTATGGTTCGCGTTTTCTCGGCGGGCCGCATCGCATCCTGCTCTTTTGGCATTACGTCGGCAATAAATTCCTCACCACGCTTTCCGGCATGGTTACGAATATGAATCTTTCCGACGTTTGGACGGGCTACAAGGCATTCCGGCGCGAGGTTCTGGAGAAAATCGATTTGCGCGAGAAGCGTTTTGGTTTTGAGCAGGAGATTACCATCAAGGTGGCGCGCGGCGGTTGGCGGGTGTACGAAGCTCCCATCTCCTATTCCGGCCGCACTTACGCGGAGGGCAAAAAAGTTTCGTGGAAAGACGGAGTGCGCGCGCTGTGGTGCTTGCTGCGATATGGGATTTTCTGAGCCGTTGGGAGATCCCCCGGGTTTTGTCGGCGCGGCGGTAAAAGCTTGGCAGTTTCTGAAATACGATTCCCTGGTTCGTCGAGTGCGCTGAAGAGACCCCTCACCCGCCTCGCCCCGGCTGATGAGTACGCCGGTTGCGAGCCACCCTCTCCCCACGGGAGAGGGAAAATATATCTGTTGCGCGCTAGCGCGCTTATAGCTTTTCCTTCTCCCCTGGGGAGAGGGTGGCCGACGGAGGAGGTCGGGTGAGGGGTTTCTTCGCCGCCCCGATGAGCGGCCAAGCATCCTGATGGCCCGGCTTTGCCGGGGAGATATTTACCGCCCGGCGCTGCATCGACGACGAATGCGAATCCTGGCCGTATCGCCGCACCTGCCGTGGCCGCTGTATGGCGGCAACATGGTCCGCATCTACAATCTGATGCGGGAGCTTGCCCGGCGCGGGCATGAGCTGGATTTCGTGGCCGGGTACGACGGTCCGCCGCTCGAAAACGATCATCCCATCAGGAAACTTTGCCACAAGGTTCGCTTTTATCGCCCTCCGGCGAGCGCGCGGCGCAAAAATCCCGTGCTTGCCGCTTTTGCTTCGCTCCTTTCACCGCTTCCTTACACGGCGGCGAAATTCAGTGTGCAGGAAGTTCAAGGCATCATCCGCGAAATGCTGAAGACGCAGCGATTTGACCTGATTCTCGCGAACTTCGCATTCATGGCGAATCTCATTCCCGCGGATCTGGCGCGCCAGACCCCGGTGGTTCTGGACGAGCATGAGTCGGAAGGCTTGTTGTGGCGGCAGTATCGGCGCGAAGGGGGAATCGGCAAGCGCGTCTTCGCGCTGGTGAATCTCGCCAAGATGGGGCGGTTTCAGGCAGCGGTATGCTCCCGCCTTGCAGCCATGATGGCCGCGTCGGAGCGTGAGGCCGCCTTCACGCGCACCTTCCTTCCCTCGCGCGTGAAGCTTTGGGTGGTCCCCAACGGCGTGGATACGGATTTCTTTATTCCCTCGACGCCCGCCGGCGAGCCGGAGCTGGTTCTTTGCGCAGGCTTCCGCGTTTACCGCAACTGCGAGGCGGCCATCTGGTTTGTGCGGCAGGTCTTTCCCGAAGTGCGAAAGGCCGTTCCCGACGCGCAGTTCCGGATCGTGGGGAGCAATCCGCCCGCGGAGGTCAGGCAACTCGGCGATGTCCCCGGCGTCCACGTCACCGGAACCGTGAAAGACATTTGGCCCTATTATTGCCGCGCTGCCGTTTCCGTTGCTCCTTATCGCTACGGCGAGGGGACCAAGCTGAAGGTGCTGGAGGCGATGGCTTGCGGCGTGCCCGTGGTATCCACCACCATCGGCTGCCAGGGCATCGAAGCCCGCGATGGCGAGCACCTGTTGGTTGCCGATGCGCCCGGCCCCTTTGCACAACACATCGTGAATCTGCTTCGCAACCCATCCCTCCGCGCCGAAATTGGCGAGCGCGCTCGCACCCTTGTGGAACAGAAATACGCGTGGGAGAAAATCGTGGACGATCTTGAGCCCAAGCTGTTGGAGCTGGCGGGCGGCGCGCCGTGAATTCATTGGCCCATCATCCCTGCTAATTCGGGCGAGATCGCCTCAGAGCAGCTCGCTGTAGCGGCGCTCTATGAGCGTCGCCCGGCGGTCGATAGACCGCCGCTACAGCTAACAAACCGCAACACAGAACTGTTCCTTATTCCTTACCATTGCCCATGAATCGATCCTCTACAAGCACCCCCAACCATGGGATAATGTTGACATCCGTCCTCGCGCGACGAGCTGCGAGGAGATGGGCACGAGGACATTCCACAGGCGGATAATCTCTTGGACGGATCCGGACGTCCAGCCGCGCGAGCTCGGAAAATATTCGAAAGTGGACGGCCTCGGCCCAAGGAGCGATTTTTGACGCGGCAAGAGCCCGCTGAAAAACTCGGAGAGCATCGCGCCCCACCCACTTTCACACGCGGCGGAGTTCCGGGGTTTCCTCGTCGCACGCTGCCGGCTGCGCAGGATTCCGAAGGCGATCTTGTTGCGAAGGCATTGCGGCAATTGTGCGGGTTGTCTGAAACCCCATCGGCAGCCGGCAAGAATCATTCCCCGCCACAGCGCTTTGCGGTCATTCCCTCCTACCGACACCCGCGTTGCCTGCTTCCGCTCGGTGACAAGCGTTGGACGCTCAGCGGGCTGGCTATGGTCCACCCTCGCGCTTGGCGTTGGTGGGTTCCGCGCGCCGTGTTGTTCGGCGTGGTGAAAACAGGCTGGAAAGGCTGGGCTTGGGAGCGAATCTCGGTAGACCAACATCACTTGCGGGCGTTCGAGGGCATGGTGGAGCGGGTTACCGGCGAAGCGAATCCAGCCTTCGCCATTTTGGTCGGCCGGCGGGGACTCTACCGTAAGCTGACCATTCAGGTCATATCCCCCGATGGCAAAATCCTTTGTTACGCCAAGCTCCCGCTTTCTGAAGCCTCCGGAGCGCATCTTCAACATGAGGCTGAGGTTCTTCACAGGTTGGGAGGCTTTGCGGCGCTTCGCGGTCGCCTTCCGGAAGTTTTGCATCGCCAGGAATGGCAGGCTGGATACGTGGTCTTCCAGTCGGCGCGTTCGGGTAGGACCGGGCCGACCAAATTTACCAGGGCGCACGAAAGATTTCTGCGCCATTTGTGGGAAGCGAGGGAAGTGCAGAAGCCCGGAGAGGTTGTGGTGGGTGAGGTCAGAGAGCGATGGCAGGATGCTGCACACCTTCTTACCCCTGAGCAACGGCGCGCCGGCGATCTTTCCCTCCAGCAGGCAGGGCAATTGCTCGAGGGCGTCGCCGTGCGGTGCGGGTGCTTTCATGGTGATTTCGCCCCGGGAAATACCCTGGTGCAGCCAAACGGCGAATTGTTTGTTTTCGATTGGGAGTTGGCCGAGTTCGGTCAGCCCAATCTTTGGGACGTTTTGAATTTCCACGCCGTGGCGGCGGTGATCTGGCGAAGGCCGGAGATGGTCATGGATTGGGCGCGGCTGGGAACCGGTGATTGGCGATTGGACGAAGGGCTGCTGCGCCTTTACCTGGTGAATTCCCTCTGCCTGCTGATGCGGGAGGGCGCGGCGGGGCGTGAGCGGGCCATCGCCTATCGCCATCGCTGGCTCGAGCGGGCGGTGGCCGAGGGAGCCGCGCTGCGCGGCCGGCCCGTGGCTCCTGGAAAACCGCCGGCTGCGGATGAAGAGCACCGCCTGCACGCGCTCAAGCGACTTTCCTATCGTGAGGGAGTCAGCCGATGGGCGGGTAAGTTTGGAGTTCGCAAGATCCTGAGGAGCTGGTACTACCGCTGGGCGCGCCCCGCCGGGGGCATTCTGCCGGTTCAGGTCAACGGCGTATCCGCCCGATTCCACGTTCGGAGTTATCGGGAACTTCGAATTCTCGAGGCCGTGGAAATCGGCGAGCGCGCGGTGCTCGACTTGATGCTCAAATTCCTGGCGCCCGGGGACGTGGTGTATGACGTCGGCGCGAATATTGGAATTTACAGCATTCTCCTCGCCAAATCGGTGGGAGAGCACGGCAAGGTGGTTGCCTTTGAGCCTGAAAAGCAGAGCCATCTGCATCTTCTCGAGAACCTGAGCCTGAACTCCGTGAAGGGAGTTCAGTGCATCCAAAAGGCTCTGGGCGCGGAGCCGGGCGAGGGCCATCTCTTCGTGAGGGACGGGGTTACTTGCCCCCGGCTTTCGGCGCCCCCCTCTGGCTCGATGGGCGGGCAGGTTACGCGCGAGAGCGTAGAAATCGCCAATGGAGATCGTTTGGTTGCCGAGGAAAACCTGCCGGTTCCTCGTGCGGTGAAGATCGATGTGGAGGGGCACGAATTCGCCGTCCTCCAGGGGCTTCGGCGCACTTTGGCGCAGCCCGCCTGCGAGCTGGTTTGCTGCGAAATTCATCCTCACCTGTTGCCCGCCGGCGTAACGGAAGAGGCCATCCGGGAATTCCTGGTTTCCCGGGGATTTTCCCGCGTTGAAAAGCTGGGGCGGGAGCGCGACGAAAACTTTTTCTTCATCGCCCACAAGCAAGAGGCTTCCTTCCGCCCCGCGATGGAAGCCGCAGTGAGCCCTACGCCGGCATTGCCCGTCCGGCCATATCCTGAAGCCCAAACGATGCGTCGAATTCTGGTGGGCGCGTACGTTTGCCTGGTGAGTCCGGAAGCGGAGGTTCCCGGTGGCGGCGATTTGATGGCCTGGAACCTGGTGAAACACCTGAGCCGCGAACACCGTCTCTGGGTACTTACCGCCGCCCAAAATCGCGCGGCGATCGAGCGCGCTCTGGAGACTCAATCGTTGCCCAACGTGGAATTCGTCTATGTGGGTCTGCCGCATTGGCTGCACGTGATGATCGGCCGCCAGGTGGGGGTGCAATTGTACGCCTACCTCTGGCAATGGAAGGCCTACTTCGCAGCGCGCAAACTCCACCGCAAGTTGCGCTTCGACCTCTATCACCATCTCACCTACGAAAATGACTGGATGGCGAGCATCATCGGCGCCTTATTGCCCATTCCCTACGTTCGCGGACCCGGCGGAGGCGCGCATCGTATTCCCAGGGAATTTCTGATGAGCTTTCGGTTCTGGAGCCGCCTGGGTGAGTACCGGCGCATTTTGGGGCAGTGGATCTTCCGGCACGATCCTTTTTTTGTGAAGAGCCAGCAACGCGCCCAGGTGATCCTGGCGTGCAATCGCGAGGCGGTGGAGGGCGTTCCCGCCCGTTGGCGGGACAAAGTTCAACTGGCTTCGGTGAACGGCATCTCGCGCGAAGAGCTTGCCCTGCCTCAATCGGCCGCTGCCGGCCAGGGATTCACCGTGCTCTCCGCCGGCCGGCTGGTTCCGCTCAAAGGATTCGACCTCGCCCTTCAGACCTTCGCAAAATTCGCCAAAAATCATCCCCAGGCGAGCTTTACCATCATTGGCAAAGGCCCGGAGCTGGGCCGGCTGGAGAATTTGATTCGCACCCTGGGGATCGAGAAGCAGGCGCGAATCGAAAAGTGGCTGCCGCGCGAGCGTCTGCTCTTAAGCATGCGAACCTGCGACGTTTTTCTTTTCGCGAGCATGCGGGATGGCGGGGGATTGGTGGTGGTGGAAGCCATGGCCGCCGGCCGGCCGGTGGTTTGTCTAGACCTCGGAGGACCCGGTTTGCACATTACGCCGGAGTGCGGGTTTAAGGTCCCGGCCAACTCACCCGATGAGGCCGTCGGACTCATGGCCCAGGCGCTCGAAAAGCTTTATCAGGATTCCGGCCTGCGCGCTAGAATGAGTCAAGCGGCGCGCGCCCGCGCCGAGCAGGTTTATTGCTGGGACATGTTGGGTGAGCGGATCTTAGGCATTTACGGCGAAGCGTTGGGAATACCTCGAGGCTCGAATGGGAATTGAATTGGCACGCACACCGCGAAGGGTGCGTCGCCTGCCACGGCGCTCCCCCGCCGCTAAGGCTGTTGCGACGGGCGACAAGATCACCCTGAACGCGCAATTGGGGATGGCCCTCTGGCTTCTCCTCTGGCTGGGCTACAACACGACCTACGGTTACATGCTCAGCCCCAAGTTTGAAACCAAGCCCACGTATTTCATCCACGGCATCAGGGCTTTTTCCCCGATGGTGGCGGCCTGGTTTTCCTTGGTGATCGCTTTTGCCCGCGCCAACCGGATTTTTTCCTGGATCGTCGGCCCCCTCGGGTTGATGCTGCTCTATGTCATCATCGGGTTAATTTCCTCCGCCGCCTTTTCTCCTGACCCCCGGGATGCCTTGTACAACGGATTGAACTATCTGGCCATCGTCGCGGTCCTGCTGGCGATTGTCGCTGTTCCGGATCCTCTCTCCGATCTTCGCCATGTCTTAAACTTCACCTGGAACGTGTGCTTCATCTTGACGCTCAGCCTGCTGGGCGCCATTCCCTTTCTGGGTTCGGGAGCCCTGATGCAGACCGATACCAATCCGGTGGGAGTGCGCGCCTACGGCGGCGACGTGGATATCTTCGGGATGCCTGGAACTCGCAACACCGGGTTTGCACGCTACGCCGCCATTGCCGCGCTGGTGGCCCTGCCCAGGGTCCTGCGGAAGGGAAGCCTGCCCATGCGCGTGATTTGGGGAGGTCTATTCATCGCGGCGCTTGCCGGCTTGGTGATCGCCAACGGGCGAACGGAGACTCTGGCATTCATTGTGGGAGTGGCGGTCATCATGACGATGGAAAAAACCAAGCGCACCGTCAACCTGCTGGCCGGGACGGGCGCGGCCATCGTTCTGGGTTTGCGCGGCTTCTTCTCCGGATTTTTCATGTACATTACTCGAACCGGACGAATCGATCCCACCATGACCGGGCGAACTCGCACCTGGGACGAAGCAATTCATTTTTTCTGGGATTCGCCCTGGGTGGGATTGGGGTTCCAGGCCGACCGCTTCTATCTGGGCGGAGAGCACATGCATAATGCCTTCCTGCATGCGATCTTCCAATCGGGCCTTTTGGGAGGCCTGGCGATCATCCTGGGAGTGGTCATTGTGTGGGGTTACATCATCAAGTATTTCTTCCTTGCCCCACCGGCCGACAGATCTTTAATTCCCGCGGAAATTCCCGCCGTATTTATGTTTGTAACGATTTCTTCCGTCACCGAATCAACCTTCGCGTATTTTTCTGCCGCCTGGCTGCTCAGCGCGCCGATTGTTCCCTACGTCATGGCGCTTCACAACCAGATGCGCAGAGTCTCGTCGCGGGAGGCCAAAGAACGCAGTTTGCGCCTGCGGCTGGCAAGACGCCAGACTCAATTTTTGGATCCTGCGCCGCAAATGCCTCCCCCTGAGGGCGCATAAGTCGGAGAGAGTGGCCGGGCGTTGCTGGCCTTTGGCGCGGGTGTGAATCGCCGGCCAGTCCAAAAAGGTTCTGAAGCAGAGGGATGCCGGAATGCTCAAGGCGTTGAAGAAAATTTCCCGCAGGCCCTTGGTCATCAAGGCGGGCGATAAACTGAAGATCCGGGGATTGCTGCGGTCAACGTATCGGTTTTGCTTTGCTCCCCAGCGCGGCAAGCACACGATTTGCGTGGGTGGCCGCCAAGCGCGGTTCCACGTCTATTCGAACACGGGAGTCGAGGTTTTGAACTCCCTGGGC
>JASHTO010000181.1 GCA_030040515.1 Terriglobia bacterium | reverse complement strand
CGGCACTCTGCCGAGTCGGTGCCCGAATTCGGGCATTGGCTGCCGAAAACGACCATTCCCTGCGACGCTGCCCATCGTATGTGATGTACAATGTGGGTCATCAAACTGGCATGCATGGGGCTGATGACCGTCGAAGGGACATAAAACATGGCATTTTTCCGCGATCTAAGAGTTGCGTTCCACTCGCTAATGCGCAGCAAAGGGCTTGCGATCATTGTGACCCTCACGCTGGCGCTCGGCATTGGCGCAAACGCCGCCATTTTCACGCTCGTTCGCGGAGTGCTGCTCAAGCCCCTTGTCAACCGCGATGAGGACCGACTCATCTACATCCGCCAGAGCGCTCCGGGCCTGGGCGCCGACAACACCACATTCTCCGTCCCCGAACTCAAGGATCTCGAAGCCAACATCCACTCCGTCAGCGAATTCGGCGATTTCTCGACGATGGGCTTCACGATGATCGGTCTCGGTGAGCCTCGCGGGGTTCAAGGTGGCGTTGTGGGCGGCACCTACTTCGAAGTGATGGGTCTGCGCCCCGTTCTCGGCCGCCTCATCGGACCTCAAGACGACGGTCCCAACGCCGCCGGCGTCATCGTGCTCACCTATCGCTTCTGGTCCACCGTCTACAGAAAGGACCCCACCGTGATCGGCAGGACCGTTCGTCTCAGCAGCATTGGCGATCGTTCGGCCACGGTCATCGGCGTCCTTGAACCCTGTGTGCCGTATCCCGCGGATACTGAAATTATCGGCAACATTGTCACCAGCCCGCACCACCTCTCCGCCACCATGGTCACGGGCCGCGTCCATCGCATGACCGAGCTCTTCGGCAAGCTTGCTCCCGGCGCCACTCTTGACCAGGCCTGCACGGAGCTGCGCACGGTCTATGCCTCCATGCAGAAGGACCACCCGGAAGCGTATCCCGATAACGGCGGCTTCCGCATTGATGCCAGGATGCTCCGGGACCAGATCACTTCCGGCGCGCGTACGGTTCTCCTGGTCCTTCTCGCTGCCTCGGGCCTGGTCTTCATCATCGCCTGCTCAAACGTTGCCAACCTGATTCTCGCGCGTACGGTCCGCCGCGAAGGTGAACTTTCCATCCGTGCCGCGCTCGGCGCAAGCACCTGGACGCTGCGGCGCATGCTGTTAGCCGAAAGCCTTCTGCTCTGCGGCGTCGGCGCAGCAATCGCCGTGATCAGCGCGCAGCCCTTGGTCACAATCCTGGCTCGGTACGCCTCGCGCTTCTCGATTCGTGCTCTCGGTCTGACCGTAGACTTCAGCCTGGTTTGGATGGGAGTGGGTCTGGCATTGATCGCCGCGGTGATTCTGGCATTTGTGCCGCGTCTGCCCTCGGCCAATGCGTCGAGCGGCATAAACCTCGCAAGCGGCAGCTTCCGCATCACCGGCAGCACCAGCCGCCGCCAGAGCGCGTTCGCGGTCACTCAGATCGCCGCGTCCTTTATTCTGCTGGCGGGTGCGAGCATGTTCGTCACTACGCTCATCGCACTGCAACAGACGCAGCCGGGCGCCGACACGCGCCGCGTCCTCGCCGTCGATGTTCCGGTGCTGTCCTACGGGAAAACGCCGCAGCAAGTCCTCGATTTCTACAAGGAATCAATCCGTCGGATCGAGGCTCTCCCCGGCGTCACTGGGACTGCTTTCAGCACCCTTGCCCCGTGGCGCGATACCGGCAACGTCGGCATAGGCTTGCAATTCTCGGGTGATGGTCACATCCACGGCAAGGACGATCCCCGCGCGCAGTGGCGAACCATCTCTCCGGGCTTTTTCGCCGCGCTGGGCGTTCCCCTGCTTGAGGGACGCGACTTCAACGACCTGGACGACAAGAATAACGAGCCCGTCGTCATCGTCAGTGAGACCCTGGCGCAGCGCATGTTCCCGGGTCAAGATCCGCTCAACCGGCACGTTTACTGGACCGATCCCGTCCTTGAATACCTTCCCGGTAGCCAAACCGAAAAGGCCAGATTCACGTCGCCGCACCGCATTATCGGCGTCGTCGCTGACATCGATGATTTGCATATCGTTCCTGAACCCAGTTCCACGATTTATGGCACCTTTGCAGACTCTTCCATGTTTGGCGGCCACCTCTTCATCCACACCACCGCAAATCCTTATTCGCTGGTAACGCCGGTAACGAAAATTATTCGGCAGATGTCCGCCGATGAACCCGTTGAGCACGCCGCCACTCTCGAAGACATCCGTGCAAAAGTGCTTGCACCGGACCGCTTGAATTCCCTGGTCTTTAGCGTGTTCGCGGGGGTCGCGTTGCTAATCGCCGTCGTAGGCGTCGCGGGCGTACTGGCGTTTTCTGTCAGTGCGCGGACACGCGAATTCGGCATCCGCTTGGCGCTTGGGTCACAGCCGCAAAATCTCCTTCGAGGCGTTGTCACGGAAGGCGCGGTGATGGCTGCGGTTGGCGTTTTGGCGGGCGTGGCATTCGGCTTTGTCGCGGCGCGACTCGCGGCCAGTTATTTTGGCGACTTAAAAATGCCGGGCGTATTGCCCGTGACCGTCTCTGCGCTTGTGCTGTTAGGCGCGGCGATAGTCGCTTCGATACTCCCGGCGGCACGCGCCGCCCGCGTCGACGTCATACAAGCGCTTCGGTCGGAATGATTTTCCCGCCGCGCCCCGGTTTCCCGTAAACCACCACCATCGTCGAAGTGGAACGACTCCCGGGCTCCGTCATCAGAATTTTCTCTGACAGTCAAGTCGAAAGCTTGCAAAAAAGGGAGGACCATTGGGCCATCGTCGACTTAATCGGCCAAGGCGTGCATATCCGGACAGCTCCCATGCCGAATTGGGTCAAATCTGCTCTGGACGCATGGATGGAGTCCACGGGTATTTCCTGTGGGTGAGTCTTCCGCTGCGTGAATAAGAGCGGTGCCGTCCGGGGTACCGGGGTAACCGAAAAGGTCGTCTGGCCTGTAGTCAAGGAATGCGCCGCGAAGGCAAAAATAGCAAAACTGGCTTCGCCGCACGTGTGCCCGGCTCTGTCACGTCGCAGGTGGGGAGCTTGAGCAGATCCAATTTCTGCTCGGGCATGTGAGCGTGCAGACGACGGAACAATACCTTGGATGCAGACAGAGGCTTAAGAATGCGGTGAATGACTGCATAGGAATCGAACCTGAGGGAGATCGTCGTGGAGGGTAGGCAGGGTAAGCATTAAGTCTCACCACTTTCGGCGAAGAGGCGACTTTTCATTCCGCATCCCCACATCGCAGGAATTGGCCGGGGGCTAACAACTGGCAGTTGGACGAACAAGTAGATTCTTCTGCAACCACTTCAGAGGTATCTCCAAGGGCGTAGGATCCATCGAAAGCAATCCCGCGTGAGGAACGGTTAAGGATTAGGGCATAGTGACGCCGGGGAGCTCCGAAATCGCTGAGGCCTTTCCGTGGCTGGTGACCCACTTGCCCTGCCCAACATCGGGCTACGCTGGACTTGGATGACCTCGCGCCGGTGTTCGAAGAATTGCGAGCGATGGTGCCCATACAACGGGGGGCCGATGGTGTTTTAGTTGTTTTTCGATTGCCGACCATGACGGAAAGTCTTACACTCAGCAACGAGATCTCTTGGTCATTCTTTGACGTTTCCACCCCCCCGCACGGTTGAGCTGGGACGGCGTAACAATGCCATCTAAAATCTTCAACGTGCTAAGTCGGCGCGCACTCTTTTCCAAGGGGGCGCTCGCAATGGGGAGCGTCATCGCCCTTCCCTGTCAGGCACTCTTATCGGAATCTGCCGGCCCGGCTGCACAAGCCGAACCTTCGGACAAGGTCTCATTGCGCATCATTGTGGTGGAAACAATGAGCGAAGCCCAGAAAGTCCTGGAGCGGCTAAAGAACGGAGAGAAGTTTGAATCGCTTGCTGTGGAAATGTCCATCGACCCAACCGCCAAAGGAGGGGGCTACCTCGGAACCATCAATCCGGCGGAGTTGAGGCCAGAGCTAAGAGATGCCTTAAAAGGCGTTGAACGTGGAGGAGTCAGCCCCGTAGCCAGGATTCCCGAGGGGTACGCCATCCTCATGGTTGACCGAAACGCCCCCGCCGAGGTCATGGGAGACAACCCCACCACGTTTCTGGCCTTGACGGGTCCGGGGGCGATCCGCTATGGACCCAACCTGGATGGCTTTAGAGAGGCTTTTGCGATCTTTTATCGCTATCCGGACAAACCCCCAGACTGGAATCGCCAGTTAGCCCCGGTCAGCGCAGCCGAAATTCACCAAAAATCACTTTCCAGCGGAATAAGACGGCTCCAGGAAATCCTGGCTGCCAATTCCGACGATGTTTCCCCGGATACCGCTTTGCAGACGCGCTATCTTCTCGCCCAGCTCTATGCTTTTCAGGGAGAAATGGGAATGTCTATTGAGCAGTGGGAGGCCTGTTCTCAGTTAGCCAAGTCCGTGGATCCCGACATGGCTCTCTACCTGGAGGAAGTTCTTGGAATTGCCTACTTCCACAAATCTGAGATGGACAATCAGGTCTATCTCGCGCCCGGTGACCGATGTCTTTTCCCGATGTCGCCGGCGATGCGCTACCCAAAGACGGCCGATTCCGAAAAGGCTGTCGAGCACTTTTCGACGTATCTCAATCAAAATCCCGACGATCTTGAGGCGAAATGGTTGCTTAATCTCGCCTGCATGACGGTCGGAGATTACCCTGCTGCGGTCCCCGGCAAACACCTCATCCCACTGACCGCCTTCGCGTCGAAGCAAAGTATCGGTCGATTTGTAGACGTAGCCGCGGAGGTGGGTATCCATGTCGTGTCGGATGGCGGGGGAATTATTGTTGATGATTTCGAAAATCGCGGCTTATTCGACGTCGTCCTTTCGGAATGGGACGATCAACACCCTCAATCGCTACGTTACTTTCACAACAACGGAGACGGAACATTCACCGATCAAACTGCGCGGTCGGGCCTGGTAGGGGAGTTGGGCGGGCTGAACATTATTCAGACCGATTATAACAATGATGGGTGCGTCGACATCCTGGTCATGCGCGGTGGTTGGTTGTATCCGCAGCCGATGTCGTTATTTCGAGGGAACGGTGATGGCACGTTTACGGATGTGACGCGCCAGGCGGGTTTGACGGCGCTGGCGGCTACACAAACCGCCGTTTGGGCCGACATTAACAACGACGGGTTCCTGGATCTTTTTGTCGGCAACGAGAAGGGCCCCTGCCATCTCTTCCTGAACAAGGGCGATGGAACATTCGAGGATATTTCCGCCTCCTCCGGCGTGGACCAATTTGGTTATATCAAAGGTGTGGTGACAGGCGACTACGACAATGACGGGTACATGGACCTCTACGTCACCAACCTGGGCAATAGCTGCTTTCTGTTCCACAACGAGCATAACAATACCTTCACGGAGGTTGCCCGGCAAGCGGGCGTGCAGGACCCTCTGGCGCGAAGTTTCGCCACCTGGTTCTTCGACTACGATAACGACGGTTGGCCCGATCTGTTTGTGACCAGCGACTGTTCCTCGATTGAGGAGATCATCCGTTCCTACCTCAGTCTACCCCCCAACGCCATAACCTTGAAGCTCTACAAAAACCGCAGGGACGGGAGCTTTGAGGATGTAACCAAGGCAGTAGGCCTGGATCGGGTATTCATGCCGATGGGGGCAAATTTCGGTGACGTGGACAACGACGGATTTCTGGATATATACCTGGGGACTGGAAACCCTTCCTATAGCTCTTTAGTCCCCAACGTGCTGCTGCGCAATGACGGAGGAAGAAAATTCGTGGACATCACGGCCTCTTCCGGCACCGGCGAATTACACAAGGGACACGGGATCGCTTTTGCTGATATGAACAACTCCGGCCATCAGGACCTTCTCACGGTTATCGGCGGCGCAACGCCTGGCGACCGGCACGCCTTCCGGTTCTTTAAGAATCCCGGCAACGCCAACAACTGGCTCAGGGTAAAGCTCGCGGGAGTCAAGAGCAACCGGGCGGCCATCGGCGCCCGGATCAAAGTCAGCGTGGAAAATGCGGGTAATGGACGACGAGTCATCCACCGCACGGTGGGAAGCGGCGGCTCGTTCGGTGCGAACCCCTTGGAGCAGCACATCGGGCTAGGCCCCCAAGCACGAATCGAAGCGGTCGAGACCTGGTGGCCCGCGAGCAAAACGCGGCAGACGTTTTCCAACGTGGGCGTGAACCAGTGCATCGAGATCAAAGAGTACGCTACTCAGTACACGACGCTGGTCCGGCCGCCGTTCCCGCTGGGGACACGTATTCCAGCCCAAGGGTAGGCTGGAAGCGGACCATGCGCGGAGAACGATGAATGAAACAAGAGGAACGAGTCCTATGAACCGAACCTCACGATGTCTTGAGTGGGGAGCAGCGATGATCGCCGCGCTGTTACTGGTCGCCTCGCCGGGCAGGGGATCGCAAACCTATGCGGGCGTCGGCCTGATATTAAATGTGAGCCCGGAGCGTAATGAAATTGTTGTGTCGATGAAGGAAATTCCGGGCTATATGGACGCCATGGTGATGCCATTGCCCGTCCGCCAATCCCGCGATCTCCAGGGGTTGCGCCCCGGCATGATGGTGAACTTCACGCTGGTCGTGACCGGGAAGTCGGCCTATGCCGAAAACCTTCGAGTCCGTCATTTTGTAAGCCTTCAAAACGATCCCCAGGAAGCGTGTCGTCTCGACATCATTGAGAAGGCGATGGCAAATAATTCCTCATCCCCGGCGACGTTGGCCGCCGGCCAGCATGTTCCGGATTTTTCCTTAACCGACCAGAACCGGCAGCCGGTGGCTTTGTCGCAGTTTTCGGGCAAGGTCGTCGTGATGGCTTTTGTTTACACGCGCTGCCCGCTCCCGAATTTCTGCTTTCGCCTCTCCAATAACTTCGGACAGCTCCAGAAGCGCTTCGGCAAGCAAATGGGGCATGAGCTGTTTTTATTGAGCGTCACCCTTGACCCCGAGCACGACCAGGCGGATGACCTGGCTAAATATGCGACCATCTGGAACGCGAACGCCGCGTCCTGGCACTTCCTGACCGGACCCGCACCCACTCTCGAAAGGGTAACCGGTATGTTTGGTGTGGTCTACAGTCCCGATATGGGGATGGTGACGCACTCACTGCACACCGTCATCATCGATCGTGACGGAGATTTGTTTGCGAACCTTGAGGGGAATGAGTTCACCGCCAGACAACTGGGCGATTTGGTGCAAGCCGTATTGAATCGCGCGCCGGGCTCTGAGGGAACCCAATGAGCAGACCTCTCAGTTCCATGCCTTGCCTCGCCGGCTTCCCATCTGAACCAGAAATAACGCAAGCAAATTCCGGGGTATGCAAACCATCTTGCGGCGCGCGACCGGGCAATTGTCGATCACAGTCACGAGGAACTGCGGACTTCATTCCGGTGCATTTGTGTGGGTGGGAGCCCTCAGATTAATCCAATCCAAGTTATGCATCATTTAAATTCGCGTCACATGGTGCTTCCTATTCGCCTTGCCATCGTCCTTACATTGGGCCTGTCCTTGTGCCACAGTTGGACTCTTGCCCAGACCCGCCCGCAAAGCCTGGAGGAATACTTCAAACGGGCACGGGCACTGGAGGGAAGCGGGGATTACGCGGGCGCCGAGCGAACTTATCGGGATGCCGCGAAGGATTATCCCAACAACCCTGAAATCCTCAAGCGCCTTGGCATTATCTATCAAACCGAGCTGAAATTCCCTGCATCGATCGATATCTTCCAACAAATCTTGCAGGGGGATCCACAGTACCCTGAAGTCAATTTTTATCTGGGGCTTTCCTACTTCGGACTCAATCAGTACGACAAGGCGCTCGCCGCGTTTGATAAGCAACTGGAAATTGACCCCAAATACCGCCGGGCCCATTATTTCGAAGCACAGGTTTATCGATCCCTTGACCGCAACGCCGAGGCAATTAACCAATATGAAATTCTGGTGGCGCAAGACCCTCACGACGAAAAAGCACTCTACGAACTGATCCGTTCTCTCAAGTACGCCACCTTCCAGGCACTCAATCAATTGGACAGTTTGAACCCGAATTCGGTGTACATGCTGGTATTGAGGGCTGAAACCCATGCGGAAGAGCGGGAATTCAGCGAGGCCATCGAGGCGTACCGCCAGGTTCTTGCCAAGAACCCGAATTTTCCCGGGATTCATTTTAAACTGGGAGAGGCTTATTACAATAAGATTGACTATGCGGACGCAGAGAAGGAACTGCGCCTGGCGTTGCACGAGGATCCCAACCATCCCATGTCCAACTATTATCTTGCCGACATTTTGGTTAAGAGTGGGAGGATTGACGATGCCGTGCCCCTGCTGGAGCTTGCCGTACCAGCTCAACCGCAGTTCATGAAGGGGTATTTTCTATTGAGCAAATGCTACGTTGCACAGGGAAAGCTCGAGCAAGCTGTCAAGCTCTTGGAAAAGGCCGGTGAGATGGACCCCACCGACAAGAACATACATTACCAGCTCGCACAGCTCTACACGAAGCTCAACCAACCCGCCAAATCCCAAGAGCAGTTGCAGATCTTCCAGAAGTTATACGCCCAAGAACGGGAGAAGAAGTCCCAGGATTAAACGAGAATCAAAACGTGGGGGCCACTTCATTAAGTGAGAAATTGCAGTACGATTACTCTTGATGAAAATTTTCGTTCCCACCA
>JASHTO010000180.1 GCA_030040515.1 Terriglobia bacterium | reverse complement strand
ACGAGATGGAAGGGATTGCCTGGGACTGGCAGAGCGTGGAGGGGGCGATGGTGAAAGCTCCCCTGGGCATCGAGTGCGTGGGCGCGAACCCCACGGATCGGGGAAAAAAAAGGGCGCAAGCGCAGTTTGTTAGTCGACGGGCGTGGCGTCCCGCTCTCGCTCGTCGCCAGCGGGGCCAACGTGCATGATGTGAAGTTACTGGAAGCGACCCTGGAAGGCGTGGTGAGCGCCCGACCGGCACCCACTCACCGGAAACCGCAGCATCTGTGCGCCGACGCCGGTTACAAGGGGGCACCGGCGTAAAAGGCCGTCCAGGACCACGGGTACCAACCGCATATCAAGCAGCGGCGAGAAGAAGCCGACGCCAAACGAACCCAACCGGGTTACCGCGCGCGCCGCTGGGTCGTGGAACGAACTCATTCGTGGCTGAACCGTTATCGCAAGCTCTTGGTGAGTTTTGAAAAGACCGAAGAAAGCTACGTCGCACTACTGACTCTGGCCGCCGCCATGATCTGTTGGCGCCAGACTATATTTATTTACGGATAAGGTCTAAAAACCACGCCGCCGAATACTTTCCAATCTTGGTTGAAGACCGTTCCCCGATGAAGAGGGGACTGAAATAATCGCATGAGGCATTACCTAGGTGGTCTATGACCACATGAAAAGATTCTATATTGTATTGTTTTCGGGGAATTGTTGGGCCTATACTGGGGCATGTCGCGACGCCCTCTTGAGGTGAAGGTATCGACCGAAGATCAGAAGCAGCTTCGGCAAATTTTGCGAGCCGGCATTCAGCCGGTGCGCGTGGTCCTGCGGGCCCTGGCCCTGGAGCAGTTGTCGGAAGGCTTGGCTGCGCCGGCGGTGGCCAAGAGGGTGCATCTGACCCCGCAAGCGGTGCGGCGGATCGGCCACCGGTATAAGCGCAGCGGGTTGCGGGGTGCGCTCTACGAGCGACAAGGGCGGGGTGCCGAGCAACGGTTGGACGAACCGCAGAAACAGCGGATCATGGCCATGGTTTGTAGCCCGCCGCCGGCCGGCTATGCCCGTTGGACCGTCCGTCTGGTTGCCGAGCAGGCGGTCAAGCGCAAACTGGTGCCCCAAGTGGGGCGGGAGACGGTGCGGATTTTGCTGCTCAGCCACGACCTCAAGCCGTGGCGGGAAAAAAATGTGGTGCGTGGCGGAGCTGAATGCGGAGTACCTCGAAAAGAGGGAAGACGTACTGGCAACCTATGAAAAGCCCTACACCGCGATCGAACCGGTGGTCTGCCTGGATGAGAAACCGGTCACGTTGCACGCCGACATTCGGCTGCCGATTCCCGCTGCTCCGGGCCGAACGGCGAAGCGGGACAACGAGTACAAACGCTGCGGCACCGCCCATGTCTTCTGCGCCGTGGAGCCGAAAGCCGGTCGGCATTTCACCCTGCCCCCCCACCGCTCGGCGCCAGAATTTGCTCAGGCGCTGGAGGCCGTGGTGAGCAGCTATAGTGGGGCGCGAACGATTCACGTGGTGATGGATAACCTGAACATCCATGGCCGGAAATCCCTCACCGACTATTTCGGAGAGGAACGAGGCGGCACCCTCTGGAACCGCCTTACCGTCCATTACACGCCCAAGCAGGGGAGCTGGCTGAACCAGGCGGAAATCGAGATCAGCCTGTTTTCCCGGCCATGCCTGGGCAAGCGCAGAATTCCCACCTTGAGCATCTTGCGACGGGAGTCCCGCGCCTGGAACCGCCAGGTCAATCGGCATCAGGTCAAGATCCATTGGCAGTTCACCCGTAAAAAAGCACGTGCAAAGTCCGGCTGTAAAAGGAATCTATTTATGCGGTCGAAAACCTCGACATCAGTTCGGCAACAGGCGCCCGGCCGCTCACTCAATCGACGCCTTTCTGCAACGGAAGAGACTGATATAACTCACGCCGGGATTACCGGCAAGTACGACATTCGCAGGCGGGTCGAGCCGAACGGCACCAGGGTCACGGTTTCGATTCGGTCGGAAAGCTGCAACGGGTTGAAGGGGAATCCGGGAGTCTTGAGATGTTCGTGTTCTCCCTCCATGCGCCAATTCAGGACGCGCCGGGCCTTCACCTCCAAACCGATAGGCGGGTTTGAGTCCCAAGGCCGGCCGCCCGCAACCGTGGGCAGCTTCTTGAGAGTCAAACTCATTTCGGGATGGTCGGCGTTCAGGATCAGCGCATAGTTCCAAGCGTCGCTCTTGGGAAAGAGCCGGTACGCCTTGATGTCCTGGCCCGGACCATGCGCGGGCGGAACGAACTGCCGCCAGTCCGTATCGACCGGAAGGCTGAACACGAGCGGGCCACGCTCAATGGTCGCGCATCGGGCGCGAATTCTGAATTCAGGCCTCTTCCGCCATAAAATACGGATCGGGTTTACAAACCGCAGCGTGACCTTGTCACCGCTATTCCAACTCCTCTCGACCGTGGCGTAAGTGCCGGGCATGGCTGGGACTCCCGATCCTGCGCCGTTCACCTCGACAACCGCCGACTTACACCAGCCCGGAATGCGGAACTGGAGCGGGAAGGAAGCAGCCTTCTCCGTATCGACAATAACGCAGATCTCGTCTTCGAAGGGATATTCCGTGTCGAACGTGAGTCGCACTTGTCCCGCTTCCGGCAGCTTCGCGGTAACACGGCACGGACCGTAGCAAGGGACCGCCAATCCGTTTCCCGACCGCAGGACCATGGATTCAATGAAGAAAGGAATTCCGCGCGGCCCGTTAGAGTTGCAGCAAAGTGGCTCATGGGCAGAGGAGAAGTGCTGTCGGGAAGCCCACCAGTCAACGTCGCCGTCGTTATCGTGGGGTTGGGTCCACTCGGCGGCCACCAGTTGATTCGGCGAGTGCATATATCCCACTGTCAAGCCGTCGGGACTCTTGGGCGCGGGATAGCCGTTGTACATCGCGCGCTCGACGGCATCCGCGTACTTGGCCATGCCCGTGATCCGAGAAAGATCGCGGCTCGTGATCATCCATTCCACCGCGCCGCAATGTTCGCAATTTGCCCTCGATCCTACGTTGAAAATCATTTCATTGCCGTGGGGCGTGCCGTCCACGGATAAATAGGGCTGCATCATTTCCCAGGCCGCCTGACTGGCCTTCAGCAGGTCGGGAATGCCCGTGTACTCGTATACCGCGGCCGGAAGTCCAACGTGTTCGCACGCGACCACGTTGTGCTCATGAACGATCTTGTCGCCGCCCGCAAGATAATCCTTCGCCCGCCCGTACCGATCCAACACGGTTTCTCCGAATTGGCGGTAGCGGTCTTTGCCAGTTGCGGCGTAAAGATTTCCCATCGTCCGGACAATAATCGCACCGTGACCGCTGAAAATGCCCATCTCAATATTCGAGGGCGGCTGCGACCAGGTTTCCAGGATATGGTCCGCGGCCCGTTGGCAGGTGTTGAGCAATGCAGGGTCGCCCGTGCAGCCGTACTGGAACAGCAAAGCGTTAATCAGGAGCGATTGCGAGAAGACTTCCAGCCAGCATTGCCACCGGGCTTCGAAGGTGAAACCACCGATGTAGCCATCCGAGTCCTGCGAGGCAACCAGTTGCGCCGCCCACTTCCGAGCCTCCGCGCCAACTTCCGAATCGGGAAAGAGGCCGGCGTAATGGACCAGCGCATCCCCGAAGTAGGAGCCATAGTCCGGGGGGTCAACCCATTCGTCGTGGTCGGTGAATCCCAGCTTGGGATTTGAAGTGCGGTATACATACCGCCCCCAGACAGAGGGCATGGCATCATGGGCATACTTAAGAACCCAGCCGTTCGCGTTGATTTCTGCGTAGCGCAGCAACCAGCCCTCTGGAGCAATGCTTTTCGCAGGCAGGGTGCTGAAGCGGCTGAATAGCTTAGCGCCACTCGGGGTGGCGTGTTCCGGCGTCGGCGCCGTGTGTGCGCCCATGCCTGTACGGCTCGTCCCGCTGAGCAGAGTGGCCGCCGTGGCGACGCCGACGAACGTGCGCCGGCTGATCGTCATCCTTTTTGCACTTCGGTCATCGGAATTCGTTCTGTCCTGATTCATGCCTTGTACCTCCAGTTTGGCGCACGGCGGTATTCACCAATTTCCGATATTGTGAGATGCGTTGAGTCGCTCCTCGAGATAGCGGATCGGCGTCACTGTGCGGGACTCAAAATGGCCGCAAATCCTCCGCCCGAGGCAAGGTGAACGTGCAAGGTATCCCGAGCCGAAACGCGCGTTTTGCTGATCCGTAAGCTGGTGGCCACGGTGTCCGCATCGGCGCCATCGGCGAACGTTTGGGCATCGTAGCTCCCACCGCCCAGGAAGCTCAACGGAATATCCAAATTGCGATCCTCCCAGTTGCTCATGGACCCGAGATACCAAGTGTCACTCTTTCGCCGGGCCAGGGTGATGTATTTGCCGGGCTCACCATTCACAGCTCTGGTCTCGTCCCACACGGTTGGTGCTTTCTCCAGAAACTCCATGCCAGGTTTATTGTCATATGACTCGGGATAGTCGGAGAGCATCTCCAGGGGGCTTAGAAACACCGCGTACATGGCCACTTGATGAGCGCGTGTTCCCTGGCACATGGGCTGAACCTCCCGGGGCTTAAACTGCGCCTTCGTCGCATTGTCAAAGCAGCCCGGTGTGTAGTCCATGGGTCCCGCCAGCATGCGGGTGAAAGGTATGGTGACGTCGTGCTCGGGCGTCGTCAGGTAAGAGCCCTTGCTGTATTCCATCCCCTGGACGGCTTCCATGGTCAGCACGTTAGGGTAGGTGCGTTCCAAACCAGTGGGCTTATAAGCGCCATGCCAATCCACCACTAGATGGTGGGCCGCTGTTTTGCGGGCCATTTCATAGTAAAAATCCACCATCTCCTGATCGTCCCGGTTCATGAAGTCGATTTTCAGCCCTGCGATGCCCCACTTTTCGTAGACGGGCAAGGCTTCATCGATTTGCTTTTTCAGTTGCTCCCAATGCAGCCAGAGCATCACCCCGATGCCACAGGCGTGCGCGTGCTCAACGATGTTAGGGAGATCGATTTCCGGGATGGTGCGGGTGATATCATTCCTCGCGGACCACCCCGCATCAATCAACAGGTATTGCAAATGGTGTTCGGCGGCAAAGTCCGTGTAATGGTTCATGGTGGCTGTGTTCATGCCAAGTTTGAAATTCACATCGGCGGCATAATCACCCGACCACCAACTCCACGCGGCCTTACCCGGATGAATCCAGGAAATGTCGGGCAAGGCGGAGGGCGGGTTCAAATCCTTCACCAAATAATCATGCTCGATCAATCCACCGGGCTGGGAGCTGACCAATATCAGTCGCCAGGGTGACGCGGCCGGAGTCGCACCCCTCACGGCCTCCGCGGAGTTAAAATAGATGAGCTTGAATTGCTTTTCGTAAAATTCATCGGGGAGCGGTGCCAGCTTGCTAACGAGAGCGTTGGGCACGCCGAGGACTCCACCCAAATACATCCCCGCGTAATCCCGCAAATCGGCCTCGAGAATCGCCAACCACGGGCCGCCCGATAACTGGACGAGCATCGGCAGCACAGCCGTTGCAGCCGGTTTGACTTCATTCACATCAACGGGAAAAAACTGGGTCTCATACGCGTTGAGAATACGATTGGAGGTTGACTCATACGCTGTAGCGTTCCGGGCAAAGTAGAATCCCGTGTTTTCCGAGGAAAGGACGAACCTTTGCAGATTGTCCTGTCGAGGCAAGGAATATCGGAAAGCAATACCCTCATTGTAGGCGCGAAAAATGACGTCGAGGCGCCGATGGAGTGCTCCGGTCTCCTCTAGCGAAACGCTCAATTGGTTGTAATGGTCGGGCACGACGCGCCTTGCCCCGAAAGCATCCTCCCAGGTGTTGTCCTGTGAAGCGCGAGTGCTGCCCGCAATCTGGAAGTCGTGGTCCAAGGGTGGGGCCCCGATGAAATCCATCCCCAGGGGTGAGTCGCGAAGAATTGCCGCGCCTTGATAATCGACCCGATAGTACAGGCGGTTCCCCGGCAGATAGGGCTGGGGATTGGATTTTACTTCCACCGAGACCACAAGGTTTCCATCGGGTGAGGTCACCGTGAGCGGGGCGGAGGCCGCCACGCCCAACGAACCTGCGAACATCAACAGTGCGCAAAGGATTGCCAGCTTTTTGGTCATGATATTCCCCCTCATGAAATCGTTCTCCGCTGGGACGCCCCGGCTGCCGCGCCGATACGGATCACCGCCCAGTTGGGTTCGCTCTCTTGATCCGCACCATGGCGCAACCGCGTTTCAGCGCGACCTGCAGCGTCAGCGCCGCATCCCGAAAGTTCGCCTGCACGGCCTGAGGCTCCTGTATTCCAGGAACATGAGCATCACAGTTCAGTGCTTCCCCCAGGCCCTGAATGTTGCGTAAAACCACCTTCACCGTCCCGTTCGTCGGCCCGAAGGTAATCGGCACGGCCCATCCATCCGGCACTGCAAACAGGTTTGCCTTGGCCGCTTGCCCTTCAATCTCCAGGCAATGCGGGGCGAGCACCCACTTTTTACCGCGCATGGCGTCCATCAGCGGGCCGTATGCCATGTACTGAGCGTCTATCGAAGAGTCCGGTTGGATCATATGATCGTTCTGCGGGAAGGGCGCGGAAGGGTACACGCCCAGCAGCAGGTGGCGCTGGAAAAAACTGTCAGGGTCGCCCTGGATCAAACTGCCATTCGAGGTCCACAAAATGGCGGGTTTGCGCAGGGCCAGCAGCGCGACCCCGTTCAGGTTGGGAAACGCGCCCTTGACGTTCTCCGGCCAAGCTTCGTCGAAAAATCCATCGACGTCCCGGTAGCACTCCAGCCGATACGCCATGCAGGGATTGTAAAAGATAACCTTGCCGGCGTCGTGCATGACGGGACCAAGTTTCGAAAGAAATTCCCTGAAAGCCTCGCCGAAATACCGGCCAGGAAGGCCCTCATACCAGCCCACGCCGTCGTCCCCGCCAAAGTCCACCGATTCCATGGCCCACTTGCCTTTGAGGCTGCCACTCGCCCACCACATGCGGTCCATGCAAATGCCGCTGGCGTCTGGGATCTTCCGGTTATGCCATCGCGCCTGATCGAGAAGGTACGCCTGGAAATGGGGCGCGGCAGGATCCGTAATGATCGTCCCGTTCCAGCCACCGTAAGATTCCCGCCCGCCGGCGTCACGCCAAACGCCGTCCGCCAATTTCCTTCGGAGGAAGGCGCAGGGGGCCCTCCAAAGCTGCTCTTCTCGCGCGCTGCTATCTTCCGCTTCGCTGCCCTTGAGCCGGGCCTGAAATTCGGAGCAATTGAAATAATTGAGAAGATAAAATCCGGCTTCCCGGACGCGACGGGCGCGATCCTCCAACTGCGCAATGGACATCTCGGGTGGACGGTAAGGGAGTTTGCTCAGGTCCCGGTCAAGTAGCGGCACCTGCCATGTGTCGTTATCTCCCACCGGCGGGAGCCACATTCCGACATAGGGAAAGTCGTAGGAAGCCGCCCAGAAGATGCGGAAGGCGATCTGCTTTAAGTGGTCCGCATCAATGGGGCCGAACCAAGTAGGATAAGCCCCAGTTCCGGCCATTTCCGAGGCGAGGGGATTCGGAGGGTCGAAGAACATCGGGTAGCGATGCACCATCCAACGCAAGCCCCCGCGCCAGTCCGCTTCATGAGGCACAAGGTCGGCGGAGAACTTGACCGTGCGCCCATTCCCGAACCGGCAGTTCAGGCGGCGGAAGGTGATGGAACCATCGGGCTCCGTCCCAAGGGTGACATTCAGCAGCGGGTCTTCTGGGGACAAGACGAGACTGATTCCGATATCGGGCTGGGATTCCAGGACGCTGGCCAACGGCAAGCTGATGCCCTTACCGAAATAGGGGCCATAGTCCCACGCAGCTTTGGTAAAGGGGCGCGGCTCAAGCGGATCTTCCCACTTTTCTTCTCCGAGCATCCAGGCCGTCCAGAAACTGGCCTGGGAGGTGGCGGGCCACCTCAGCGTGGTCGCAAGCGGCGTAGTCCAGGGCGCGCAATCAAACGATATCTCGGTTTCCCACCGAATGCTCCCATCCGCAGGAAGAAAACGCTGCCGCATGGTGCCCGTACGGTGATCCGCGCAGAGTAACGGAGAAGAGAATTCGACCCCGCCGTTCTCGAGCCGCTTCGCGACGATAGCTCCATTGGCGCGGCAGCCATCTAGCACGGTGCTTGCCCTCAGGAGTCGCGCCACCTTTGTTGGCCCAACCGTCGACCCGACGATGCGGCCTTGCTCATCCAAGCGAAGGGTCAGATTCTCTGTCGATACCCGGTATTGAGCACCCGCCGCAGGCTGAAGCGGCATGCATAGAACCAGGACAGCGAGCAGACCGCCCCAACATCGTTTCATCACGAATTCCTCCACCCCGTCGCACCCCTCCGGTCCAGCGAATTTATTTGATTCTTACCATGGCGCAACCGCGTTTCAGCGGGACCTGTAGTTCCAGCACACCGCCCCGGAACGTCGTTCCTACAGCTTGTGGCTGCGCTACGCCGGGATGGAGCGCATCGCAATGCACCCCTTCGGCAAGACCTGCCACATTACGCAAGACGACCTTCACCATTCCATCCTTCGGGCCAAAAGTTATGGGGGCCACCCAACCTCCCGGCAAGGCAAAAAGGTTAACTTTGGCGACTTGATCTTGAACCTCGATGCAATGCGGTTCCAGCACCCATTGCTTGCCGCGCATGGCCACCATCAAGGGCCCGTACTCGAGATATTTTGCATCGGTCTCGGGATCCGGTGTAATCGAATGGTCGTTTTTCGGGTAGGGCGCCATGGGGTAGACTCCCATGTGCAGGTGCCGCTGGAAATACGCGTCCGGGTCCGGGCGAAGAGTCGCGCTATCGTTGGTCCAGACAATTCCCGGCTTGCGCAATGCCAGGAAGCCTGTCCCATTCAAGCATGTGTAGCCGTGCATTGTGGGCCACGTTTCACCGAAAAATCCGTCGACGTCCCGCATCAAGTCCAGCCGATAGCACATGCAAGGGTTATAGAATATAACCTTCCCCGCTTCGCGTATCAGCGCCCCTAATTTCGCCATCGTTTCCCGGAACGAGACGCTCAGGTGGCGCCCCGGACGGCCTTTGTACCAGCCCACAGTGTCGTCCGCACCGTAGTCGATAATTCTCGCGCCGCTCGTGGTCAAGTCTATGCCCCACCAGATGCGGTCGATGGCAAAGCCCGACGACTCCGGGATGCCCTCGATGGCCCGACGGACCTGGGCGAGCATATCGGCCCGATAGTTGGGGCCGCCGGAGTCCATAACCACCAGCCCGCCCAGGTTTGATTCTTTTCCGTTTTCGTCCCGCCAGATGCCATCGGCGGTCTTCTCCGCGAGATACGTGGTCGGCTCCATCCATAGGTACTTCTGCGGAATATTCCGGTTCACGGCTTTGAGGCTGTAAACGTCGGTCCATCCCCACGCGTCGAAATTGAAATAACTTAGATAATAGAAACCGTCCTTGCGCATGGCACGCGCCCGGTCGTTGAGGGTGCGATACGAAAGGCGGTGCATCAGTTGAGGAAGCCGGTCGCCACCGCTATCATAACCAGCGGACCACCAAGCCTCATCGTCCTCCAAGGGAGGGAAATACATTCCCATGTACGGCCAATCAAAGGCTGCCTCCCACATCACGGTGTAAGCCATTTGCTTTAGGCGACCAGCATCAATAGGCCCATCCCAGCCGGAGTAAGCCCCGGTGCCCGCCATCTCTTGCACTAACTCGTTGGGAGGCTCGAAAAACGGTTTGTAACGCTGCACCATCCAACGCAAGCCACCCCGCCAATCGGCCTCGTGCGCCACGAGATCAAAGGCGAGTTTCACCGTACGCCCCTGCCCAAGACGCAGATCCGCCCGGCGAAATGCCACCGTGCCTTCAGCATCGCTGGTAAGCGCCAGCTCCAAAAGGGGGTCCTCCAGTGAAAGCACCAGGCTCACGCCGGTGTCGTCCTTATCTTCCAGCACGCTCGCGACGGGAATGCAAAATCCACCCACGCCGGCGTAGGGCCCGTAATCCCACGTGCAAGGCCAGGAGCAACGCGCCATAGGCTGGGGTTGCAGTGGATCTTTCCACCGATCGTCCCCACCCACCCAGGAGGTCCAGAATTGTGCGACGTCCGGCCGAGGCCAGCGGAGTCTGGTAACGATCGGCGTGGTCCACGGCTCTCCCTGGCAAGTGATCTCGATTTCCCCGCGCACGCTCCCGTGGGCCGCCAGATAACGCTGAACCATGCTGAATTCCCGGTTATCAGGGCCCCGCAGTGGCGAGCGAAACTCTACTGCTCCATTCTCCAGACGGCGTGCGGTGACAGGCCCGCTGATTGTACAGCTTTCCAGAATGGTTTCGCCGGTCAGGGACCGGACCAGTTTCTTGGGACCAATGTTGGCACCCGCTATCCTACCCTGATCGTCGAAATGAACAGTGAGGTTATCGCTCTCGATGGTGTAGGCCGCAGGGTTTCGATTTTCATGGCATTCCTGTGGTCCCGGGGCGCCGGCAGAAGACGGAAGTTTCGATAGAAATGATGAGAACACACCCGATTTTAGAAGCTTAGATGAAAAGCTCCGGCGGTTCACCTTCAGGATTCTCCTTCCTCAGTAAAGGGCGTGGGACGTGGGGCGCACGTGCTGATAGGGCCACGCGCTGGTTCTCAGGTGGATGAATTTTTGCAGGCTGTACCTATTTCCGTACCTCTAAGAACCCGATCGCACCGCTTGCACACTTGCGCCGCGACTGAATATCAGTGGTTTGGCGGCCTTGTGAAAATCGCTTGCGGCAATCGTGATGTGCGAACTTGCTTGCCCCTCCACATCCAGAAAGGTCTTGCACGGGGTGAGCGCGGAGCAGGCGGTAAGTAACGCCGAACGTGCATCGGTGAAGCGTAGCAGCGACTCTGCCTCGGCGTTCCCTTGGGCGCTGACGGCATTCAGCGCAGCCTCTTCCACATTGTCGAAAACCACCGCGGGCCTGAGGTCCGGAGCGGCCACGTCGAACCGCGCGTTGTTCAGCCGGAGCCCCCGCACATTCCGCGCGTACAGAGCATACGCCGGTAGGACGCCGAATTGGAAATACTCGTTTCCGGACGACCGCAAGACCTGCCGATTGGCCGCTTCTTCGCGGGTGCCGCCGCCGGGGAAAGTGATATGAACGTTGTTGAAGCTGATGTCCTCGACGAACTGGCCCTCGGCCGCGGTCAAATTGATGCACGTTCTCGATTCACCTGGAAACGGGTGTTCCCAGGGATATTCCTGAAGGTCCGGCGCAGGCGCGATGGTGGCCCGAATACCATCAAACATGATGTTGCGGACGATTCCACCGGGAAGAGTCCCCTCCCCCGGGCCGGGAGTCCAGTTCCACCATGCCTCCACCTGCCTGGGTGGCGAGCCGATACCGATGTACACCGGTCCGGTAACATTATTCAACATAATATTAGAAAACAGGATGTTCTCCAGCCGGTTGCCTTTCCGCAGTTGGGCTTTAATGGGACATCCGAAGGTGTCATAAATGACGCAGTTCGAGACGGTGATATCTTCGGTATCGCCCTCCCCAAACCGGAATACCGACCAGCGGGTGCTGAAAGTGCAGTTCGTGACCGTAACATCCTTGTTGCTGCCGAAAAGGGCGCAGGCGTCGTCCCCACATTCAATCTGGCAATTTGACACGGTGACGTGCCGGCAGTCGTCGAAGTGCAACCCATCATTGTTGGGATTCACGCGACTCCTCATTCTGACGCCATCGATGAACACAGAATTGCAGCCATTCAAGTGCGTGCACCAGAAGGCGCCATTCGTGAGAAAACAGTCCTTGAACCGCAGGTTCCGGCAACCGTTGAACAAGACCAGAAACGGCCGCTCTGCGTCCGGGCGCCCGCGGAATGCCTTGCCCTGGCCATCGATGGTTCCCGTTCCCTCCAGGCAGACGTTTTCGGCGTCGTTGGCGTAAACGATGGCGGTACCTCCATATTCCATCCGTTCCAGGCCTTTGGTGTAATCGCCAAGATTGGTGCTGCCCAGCAGGCGTGCCTGCGGTGCAAGGTGGAACGTTACGTTGCTCTTGAGCTGGATGGAACCCACCAGAAATGTGCCCGCTGGAACCAGGACTGTGCCTCCCTGATTGCTCGTGCACGCGTCGATGGCCGCCTGGATGGCCTTGGTGTCGAGCGTATTGCTATCTCCGGCCGCTCCGTAATGACGGACGTTATAGATCCCGGCCCCCCGGTTCTCATTCTCTCCGAAGGGCTGCTGTGCGGCCGCACTGCTATTGGCCATCAGTCCGGAAACCAGCGGGATCCCCAGCCCTGCAGTGGATATCCCTCCTATCAGATCGCGCCGAGACAACGAATAAGTTTTCATGCAAGTGTTCTCCTCTAAGGGTTGAGCGTCGAATACTCCCGCCTCTGTCTAATGTTGTGCCTCGATCCATATGGCTTGGCCACCGCCAATCGGCAGATTGGCTTCGATGACAGATGATGCGTCCACACGCTGCGTCGTAACCTTTACGTCCGTGCGCGGGGGGTTGCCGTTTTCGATGTGGGCAACAAACGAGCGCCCTGGGGGAAGGAATCGCAGCGCCACCTTGACGATGCGATGGGTGATGGGCCGAGTTATCTTGGCGGCATACCAAGGCGGCGGATTGCCGTTGCAGATCGTGCCCACAAACCAGTCGTAGCTGCTGCGGCCGGCCACGGAAATGTATCGGCCGATTTGACCATCGAGCACTTTCGTGTCATCCCAGACGGCTGGAACCCTCTCCAAGAACTCGATCTCGGGTTCACCGTGGAAAGCGGCAGGGCGATCCCCCCAGAACAACCACTCGAGCGGACTGTAGTAAATCACGGCCAGCGCCAGTTGATGCGCCCGCGTCGTCTTGATCCTGTTGTCATAATAGCAAATGGTGTAATCCGCCGGGCTGGCCAGGAAACGCGTAAAGCGAAAGAAGCGCTGCCGGCAAATCAAGCTTCTTGCCGGCAGCGCTTCAGTTTTACGACTGTCAGAAGCGGAGTTTTAGCGCGAGTTGGATTTGCCGAGGTTGTAATTCCACCGCCGAGACAACCCCGGCATCAGAAGT
>JASHTO010000179.1 GCA_030040515.1 Terriglobia bacterium | reverse complement strand
GCCGGCGAATTCATTCTGGAAGGTTTGTATGCGCTCAAGCGCATCAGCCGCAACGAGGAGTTGGGCTACCACACCGAGCATCGCCCTGTCGAGCGCACCGATGAGGAACCCACGCCCATGGCGCCGCGGCGGCGGCCGCTGAATTGAGGAAATTCGAAACTCGAAATTCGAAACCCGTCCAAACCCATCTGATCCACGTGCCCCAGAAAGGCGCGTCGAGAGCTTGAACGCAAGGGCAGGCAAGGTGAAGCGAATTTCGAGTTTCCGACTGTGGGCTGTGCGCCATGAAGTATGTCAAGTATTCCAAATACGTTCCCGACCCCTTCGACGATCTGAGCGCTGAAGACCTGCTCCAGATGCTTCAGGATTTCCTGCTCGACAGCGGGTTCTACAACCAATACCAAAGCGTTTACGATATGGACCCCGAGCGCACGATGGAGCAACTCCATCAGGCGCTGCTGGAAGCGCTGCGCGAGCAGGGGAAAATTCCCGACAACCTGGTGGAGCAGATGCTCCAGAACTGGCAGGATTACCAGAACTCGGAGTTGGGGAAAAAGATCGACCAACTGCTCCAGCGCCTTTCCGAGGAAGGCTACGTCACCGTCGAACAGCCGAACCCGACGCAGGGCCAGATTCTCGAACGCGAGGGCGAGCCCTCGGCAGGGCCGCGGGAGACCAAGGCCAAATTTGAAATTACTGACAAGGCGCTCGATTTTTTGGGATTCAAGACCTTGCGCGATCTGCTCGGCTCGCTTGGAAAATCCAGCTTCGGCCGGCATGACACGCGTGAGCTTTCCACCGGCGTCGAATCCGAAGGCTCCAGCCGCCGCTATGAATTCGGCGACACGCTGAACCTGGATGTCAATGCCACGCTGCTTTCCTCCATCCGCCGCAACGGACTGAAGACGCCGCTGGAACTCGATTACCAGGATTTGCAAGTTCACCAGTGTGAATACCAGAGTTCCTGCGCCACCGTGTTGATGCTCGATTGCAGCCACAGCATGATTTTGTACGGCGAGGACCGCTTCACTCCCGCGAAGAAAGTCGCGCTCGCCCTAACCCACCTGATTCGCACCCAGTATCCGGGCGACACGCTGCACTTGGTCCTGTTCCACGACACGGCCGAGGAGATGCCCCTGGCGGAATTGGCGCGCGTGCGCGTGGGGCCTTATTACACCAACACGCGTGAGGGGCTGCGCCTGGCCCAACGTTTGCTTTCGCGCCAGAAAAAAGACATGCGGCAGATCGTGATGATCACCGACGGCAAGCCCTCAGCCCTCACGCTCGAGGACGGGCGAATTTATAAAAACGCCTTTGGACTTGACCCCCTGGTAGTTTCGGAAACTCTGCACGAAGTGGCGCGCTGCCGCCGCAACGGCATTCTGATCAACACTTTCATGCTGGCGCAGGATTATGGACTGATCAATTTCGTGCAGAAGGTAACGGAAATCTGCCGCGGGAAGGCCTATTTCACAACTCCTTATACCCTGGGACAGTATCTTTTAATGGACTATATGAAGAAGAAAGTTAAGCACATCCATTAGAGCAGGATCGAGAAGTCAGGATCAAGGATTTAGAACTGCTTTCCACGGACGGGCAAGGAAATTCCTATGGCTTCGGTTAGTCCAGGAATGCAGGCGCCATCATTCGACGGTTCCACAATGACCGGCCACCGCCTTTCGCTCGCGCAAGGACTAGCGCAAGGCCCGGTTTTGCTGGCGTTTTTTAAGGTCGGCTGCCCCACCTGCCAGTTCACTTTTCCCTTTCTCGAGCGCATGCACACGCAGCTTCAAAAGCAAAGCGTCCAAATCTGGGGAATCGTGCAGGACAGGGCGCCGGACGCCGCGCAATTCGCCGCCAAATTCGGAGTGACCTTTCCGATTTTGATTGATGACTCGCCTTATAGGATTTCGCGCGAGTACGGCATCGCCCATGTGCCGTCGCTTTTCCTCATCAATTCCGATGGCCAAGTGGAGATTTTCAGCGACGGCTTCAGCAAGGCCGATATTTTGAGCATCCACAGATCGATGGCCCAACGGCTTTCCGCCACTCCGCCCGCACTTTTCCTTCCCAGCGAAAAAATCCCCGATTTCAAGCCTGGGTGAGGGTCAAAGAGCTAGGCTTGGTCCAAGCCTCGGTAAGTTTGGTAATTTTGCCATTTGGACATTGAGCGATTCGACCTATCGGTCAGACTTGCTGATCTTCAACTTCCGCTCGCTTCTTGTGCTTGGGAGGCTTCCTCCGCCGGTCCTGGTGAGTTTGGGCCGCGGGGGGCGAGCCGACTCGCAATCGCGCCTGGCGGCGGACTTCGGTTTCGGCTTTGAAGGGCTTGAGCTTCTTCATGAGAACAGTGGAAAATCGGAAGCAGGAAGTATCGGCCTGCGATCTCCAGCCACCGACTGGCCGTTGTCCTTGATTGGCGGAAGTGCATCGGAGTCGAACCGATCGTCCCGTCATAGACGGGACCACAGGATTTGAAGTCCTGGGCGAACACCAGCCCGCATGCACTTCCAGGGTAATTCTAATCGGCTTGGTTGTTGCGAGTCAAAGTCGCCCTCATTCCTTGTAGTGAAACCTGTAGATCGCCCTGGCCGGTCTCGGGAGATCGGGCGAAGTTCAGCCCGCGCTTGTGCCGCCACCTGGTCAGGGCTTTACATAAATGGGGCTGGGAAACACGTCAGGGTCGTATGGCTTCCCATATTTGTTGAGATGAGCCACGGCGGGTTCCCCAGATTCCCGCAGATTGATGTTCCCGAGCGATGTGGCGTTTTCGCCGACGGTGATCGGACGGGAAAGCGCCTCGAGATCCTTCGGTGCGCAGCGCTCTTCCCAAACGTTCAATTGGTATCGATCAGGCGGGACGCGAGGAATGGAAACCTCACCCTCCGGGTTCGAAATCGCAAAGTAAGGCGTGTCAACCACCACCACAACGGCGCTCATTTGGGGATGAATGTTGCAGAAGATGTAACAGATCCCCGGCCGGTCAAAGCGCACGCCTCGCGTTGATCCCGCCTCATACAGCCCCAAATCAAAACGCTTGCCGTTGAAAAGCGAAAAGACATTGTGGAAGAACGGATCACGATTGGGAAAGTCCACCTGAGTACCCACCTGCACGACCACGATGTGGGGCGTGAAAACCTTGTTTTTCTGAACGAGTTGGGGGCGGGGAGTTTGACCTTGACCCTCATGGCGAGGCGAGGGTTGTTCCGAAAGAGGAGAAAGCCAAAACACCACGCTCACATCGCGACCGTCAGCCCTCCCCCGCTTCGCCCGTATCACGTTCACCCGCCCGGTCACCTGAGCCGCTTTGGCAGGTGCTGCCAGCATCACACTAAAAAGTCCGAGCGAAGCGAAAAGAACAGTCCCCTTTCGGCAATTCACCGGCATAGCTCCTCCTCAAGAACCTGTCAGAAAAGAAAACCCATGCTGAGATTCAATTGGCCTGCGTTGTTCTTCACGTCGTCAGTCAGATGCGTATCCAAATAGCGGTATTCCAGGGCAAATAACAGATCACCGCGCGGACGGAAGATCATGTTGAACAGGCTGTTCTGGTTTCTCGCAATGCTTGTGTAACCATAGCTCGTGGGATATGGGAAGTAGTAAAGATCGCGAGCGAAGGGATTATCTTCTCCAAAGGCGGCATTGAATTCTATTTTTTCGGTGGCTTTGAATTTGAGTTGAGTCCACCCGCCTACGGTATTTAAACCAATCAGGCTGGAAGTGGAAACTGTTTCAGGCCCGCTGAAAAGCACGCTTCGTCCTTGGGCAGCGCCCAGCCCGCCCAGGCCCCGCCCGCGGTAAAACTCGCCGGACAAAGCAAAGCGGGTTCCCAGGGGAATATCCCAATCGGCCGTGCCCGCCCATGCATCCATGGTGCGGTCTGCACCGTAATTTTGGCGGCTGTAATAACTGCCGACGCCCAGCTTAAGGGCGTGCTCGCCGATTCCGTGGGTCCATTCCAAACGCGAACCGGCCGCCGGGATACGGGATTGCTCTCCTCCCGTCGGAACACGATAATACATGCTGGGCGGTGCCTCACCCGACAACGGATCGAGCGCGCCGCCTTGGATCAGAATGCTGTTTCCTTCCGAAATGCTTACCTGATGTTCAAGGTCAATTTGCGGAGTCCACGTCCAGAGATTTCCTGCGTCAGCGAAGGCAGGATATCCGAGAGAGGCGAAGGAGGTTGGAGAGAGCGGGGAAAAAAACGGCGCCTCCTGCCCACCCACCAGCGATGTGTGCGCCCAATCCAATCGCACCGTCGCGGTCCGGAGACGCACGAGGTTGTCCGTAACGCCGTTCGAAACATTCGAAAATCCACCCATGAAGTCAACATTCACATTGGCGCTGGCTCGCGCTCCCGCCAGACTGGGTCCATAAGCTTCAAGGTCGATTTCCGATTGTCGTACCGTGGCGCCTACGCTTCCCGTCGTTGCCACCGTTCCGGGTTGAAGAGCAAGATTGGGGACGTCCTGATTGTCCACCGTGCCGCTGTTCCCGAACAGATTGACCAGGGCGATGCCGCCCAGTTTCACGCGGTACTTGGAAACGCTCTCCACCTTGGTCTGGTGCTGTTCATCCACCTTGGCCTGAAGCAATTGCTGGTCCTCTTCCAATCGGCTTATGCGCGTGTCTTCAGATGCCGCCGAAGACGACGGGGAAGCTGCAGCAGCCTGAGCCGGCGCGGCGGGCGCCTCAGGAACCTGAGGCGCGCTCTTGGCCGCCCCGCCTGCGGGAGTGTTGACGACTGAAAGTTTTTCCATGGCGCTTTGAAACTCCGCGCGAAGCTCGCGTGTTTCCTGACGCGAGCGGGCAACCTCCGCGCGCAATTCATCAATGGTCACGCTCAGCTCCTGAATCTCTCCCGCCAGCGCCCGAATAGAATCTTCCGGAATGGTCGCCTGAGCAACCGGCGCCCCTGATCCGGTCGCCTGCGCGGTCGCTGCTCGCGGCGTGAGAAATAACGATAAGACGGCAATTCCCGTCATCCCTCGAAATGCCAAAACCTCTCTGACCATCGGAACCCCCTCCCAGGTGGCCTTGGTTCCGCGCGAGGCCTGGGGAACGCGCGGCTACCGGGAGGGAATGATCGTTCCCTCCCTTTGACTCCGGGTCTGCAATTTCCCATGCTGGTTTTTGTAAATCAAATATTCTCGTCTTCAGGACGTGCTCTTCAAATCGTGGCGGATTCAATGGGAAGAATGCCCCGTTTTTTTCCGCCTCCTGTCGATGGTGGTTTGGCGGTTGCTCCTTCCAGGAAAAGCGCGCACACGCACCTTTGACAAATCGGGTTCGTCGAAACGTCAAGCTGGCTTCGAAACCTCACGGCCTCGTCGCCGTTCAAGGTATCAGCCAGTGTTCCGCCTTGCAGGCTTCCAATCGGCCGGTGGAAAAAGCACGGCCGGACTGCGCCATCGGACTCGATCACCGCCGACACCCACGGCGCGTTGCAACGCGGAGCCACGGGAGCCGTTTCTCCCAACTCTGCGCGAAAGTGTAGGCCGATGCGGCGCAGCTTTTCAACACTCTCGTGGATGAAACCCTGCCGGATTAATTGTGGATATTCCAAGATTAGCCGATCGAGCTCGTTAATAAGCGCATCTGATTCGTGAGCTTCCAGCACGACTTCGGACAATTTGTCCATCGACCAACCCGTCGCGCGGTTAAACGCCTCTGACCGCACGTCCGCGGCCAGGAAAGACAAAGAGCTCAAGCTCAACTCCAGTGCCGAGGCCACCACGGCCCGCAGGTGTCGATGGTTCCCCTTCTGCACCGTGCAGCGGGCGTTGATGGGAAGGGAGGGCCGGATCCGCCTCAGGGCCTGGATTCCTCCCTTAAGGCGCTGATAAGCGCCCGCCCTGCCGCGAATCCGGTCATGAATTTCCGGCGGGCCATCCAGCGAAACAATGACGTCGTCAAATTCCTCCGCCACCCTGGCGGCAAAAGGCTGTAGGGTGAGCCCCGCGGTCAGCAGCGTGGTGCGAATTCCCTCGCGGTGGAGCATCCGCGTGAGGGTCCACAGGTCCGAGTGCATCAGAGGCTCGCCGCCGGAAAAAACCACCCAGCCGACCTTGAGTTGGCGCAGGCTGGCCATGTGCGGCTCCATATCCTGCGCGGTGATCTCGCGGGTCTGCCGGATTCTCCAGATGTCGCACATCACACAACGGCAATGGCAGCGGTTGTGGGGAAGAATGACCAGCACCGGGAGTTCGCGGATGAGGTGAGGCGCGGCAGTGGCGGGAGCTTGAACAACCGAGTTCAGGATGCTCATGCGTCCACTCTCTCGAAGACCAGCAACACATGATCAGCCAGCGCCCGAAAGCCCGGAACCGGGCCGAGCCTCGCGTCCAGGCGAGCCGCAGCCTTCAGCGCGCGCGGGAATCGCACCGCCCAAGGTTCGAGGTAGGATGGGGGAACGGCGATGCCGACGCCCTTCCAACTGACCAGCCGGAAGTAGGGTTTAAAGTCCCTGCAAATCGATCGGACGGTGGGATAGCGAACGGTTAACTTCCGTCCGGGCGCCAGGTTTGCTTCCCGGCTCCCACCGCGCAGCCGGCGAAAAGCCCGCGAGATGTCGCCCCTCAGACCATACCCGAGTATTTCCCAGGCGCAGGACGGGCCGAAAAAACACAATATGGCCTTGCCACCGGCCCTCACGTAGGGCGCCAGATTTCGGGCTGTCCCGCGCAAGTCCTCCACGCAGTTCAAGCCCGCAAAATTCGAGAGGAGCCCGTCGCAGGCGTCCGGCAATTTAAGGTGAGCAATTTCTTCAATGCACAAGACGCGGAAATTGACGAAAGCTGCGAAGGGCGATTCCTCCCGCCGCTTTCTCGCCACCTCAATCATTCTGGCCGAGGCGTCGCACGCCTCAACGCGCATTCCACCTTCGGCGAGGTGCACGGCGTCGACGCCGGTGCCGCAATTGATTTCCAGGATGCGCTGCCCGGGCCGGAACCAACGGTCGATCTCCCGCCAAACCGACTGCCGCTGCGCGCGCCCGATCAGCGAGTGTGTAAACGACGTGTCATATTCCGCGGCGACTGCGTCAAAGGGTTGAAGATGCGTGGTGGATAATTGAGCGGTAATGGCGTCAAGCCTCCACTTCCGCCGCCGTGGCCCGCATTCCCTCCCGGGCCTGATCAATCTTCCGGCGCAATTCGGCCGCCAGAACGCCACTGCTGGAAGCCGGAGATTGCAGCAGCCGGTCAAGATCGACCTCCGCGCGCAGGAGGCGGTCCACCTGCTGGTAATACCGCCTGGAATGGCGGCCGCGGATCTGAAAATCGCGGTCCGATCCTTCCTGCCAGCCCCGAGGGTTCACGACGCGGTCCTGAACGTTGTGGAAATAGGCGGTCCCCCGGATGGGATAGGCGACCGTGGTCAGGAAGATATCCGGATTCGATACCTTCACGTGCCGGATGGTTGCTTCGATGTCCTCCCACTCCTCCCCTTCGTAGCCCCACATGAGGAACATGCCGGCCTGAATGCCGCGCGACTTGCAGAGACCGACGGCGCTCCGCACCTCGGCCACGGTG
>JASHTO010000178.1 GCA_030040515.1 Terriglobia bacterium | reverse complement strand
CCTGGGTCCACACTTTCGATCCCAATCTGATGATGACGCTTTCGCCCTTCTATCACTACAACGCCGCGCATTACCATGGCGGCCCGGACGATTATCCCGTCAGCACCACTTTGGATCAGGACGCCAATTACGGCGGGGTGCAAGCCAACCTGAACGCGCGCTTCTGGAAGAACGATCTTCAGGGGGGAATATATGCATTCGATCAGCACCAGTACAATTATTTCGCCAACGTATTTGACGACGGCAGTGAGAACTTCCCTCCCTCCGCCATCGGCGTGAATGGATCAGTGGTCGCGGAGTTCATCAACGACAAGTTCAAAGTCACTCCCTGGCTGACCCTCATTGCCGGGCTTCGCCAGACGGAATTCAACGCCTCCATCACGGAAAACGTCACAGACCCGCGGTTTGGCGCGGCCGTGAAAGTTCCGCGTCTGAATTGGGTTTTCCGCGGCTTCTACGGCCATTACTATCAGGCTCCGCCGGTGGTCACCGCCACGGGCGCGCTTCTCGGCCTGGCCAACAGCCAAAATTTCACCTTCGCTCCTCTCCACGGGGAGCGCGACCGGGAATACCAGTTCGGCGTCACCATTCCCTTCCGTGGCTGGACGTTGGACGCCGATAATTTTCAGACCAAGGCCACGAATTGGCTGGACCACAACAACGTCGGGGAATCGAATCTTTTCTGGCCCATCACTTGGCAGGCGGCCGTGGTGAATGGGTGGGAACTCACTCTCCGATCGCCCGACTTGTGGCGCCACGGCCGGTTTCACCTGGCCTATTCAAACCAGATTGCGGAGGCGACTGCCCCGATCACGGGTGGCCTGATCTGTCCTGCCCCGGTCACTCCGGCATGCGGGCTGGACATTCCTCCGGGCTTCTCGCCGGTCGATCATGATCAGCGCAACACTTTGAACTTCGGCTACAACACCAAGCTTCCGCGCCAGAGCTACGCCGCAGCGAATTTCTATTACGGCTCGGGATTCACCAACGGCTTATACGGGATGCCCAACGCGCAGTATCCCGGTGCCTATTTGCCCGCCCACGCCACGGTTGACCTGGCACTGGGTAAGACGTTCGCGGAGAATTACTCCGTTTCCGTCAATGCCTTAAATGTGGGGAACCTCCGCGTGCAGCTCGACAATAGCCTGACGTTTGGAGGGTTTCACTGGAACGATCCGCGGCAGATTTACGTGGAATTCCGCTACCGGTTCCGGTATTAGCCCTTCCGGGGCAAGGCGGTGCGGCTCGACTCGATAGTGACAATTCCTTTTTTGAGACTTATGTGTACACGTCGGCGCGCCGCGTCTTACTGAGGATTGCAAAATATAGTGACAACCGTTCGCTGTCGCGGCGCTCTGCGAGCGTCGAAAGACCGCCGGTCGTAGACCGGCGCTACAATGGGTTGATGCCACTATATTTTGCAATCCTCGATAAGATGTATGTGGAGATCACGCATGCGCACCCAAGAGAGCGTGGTTTTGCTCGCTGGCCTGTGCTTGGCACTGGCGCTCACGGCGTGCCGGGCGGAAAGGCCTTTGCCGCAGCGGCGCTTTGATTTGCAGGGGAAGGTGGTTGGCGTTGATCGCGGCGCCGGCACGGTGACGGTGGCCCACGAGGCGATTCCGGGCTACATGCCGGCCATGACCATGGCGTATCCCCTCAAGGACCAGTGGGCATTCGATGTTCTCAAACCTGGACAAACGGTCACTGCGACATTGGTGGTGACGAGTGCGCGCTCGTGGCTCGAGGGCATCGTCATCACCGAAGCTCCCACACGGGAGGATGCTTCGCTCGCGCCCCCGGAATCCACTCGCCCGCTCATGGGCGTTGAGGTGCCGGACTTTTCCCTCGTCAATCAAGACGGGAAGCGGATTCACCTGCATCAGTTCCGCGGCCAGGCGCTGCTCCTGACTTTTATCTACACGCGCTGCCCTCTGCCCGATTATTGCCCCTTGATGAGCCGGAATTTCGCCAAGATTCTGGCGCAGGCGGAGGGCGATCCTGCGATTTCACATTTCACCCACCTGCTGAGCATCAGCATCGATCCGCAATACGACAAGCCCGCAGTTCTGCGCGCCTACGCTCTGGATTGCGCGGGCACACCGCACCCCTTTGACTATTGGGACTTCGCCTCGGGCACGCCGGACGAGGTGCGCAAGGTCGCCGAATTCTTTGGCCTGAAATATTGGACGGAGGGAGGCCAGATCGTCCACGCGTTGGTGACCGCGCTTGTCGGTCCGGATGGAAAAGTCGCCAAGGTTTATCGCGGAAACGATTGGCAGCCTGCTGACGTGTTGGGCGACATTCGCAATCTTCCGCGTAGCTGAGCAGTAGCGCGGGCGTCCCGCCCGTTGTGGCACAGGCTTCCAGCTCGTGCGCAGGGCCAGGATGGCCATCCACAAGCGCAGGCAAGATACCTGCGCTACGGACCAGCTATTTATTGAGAATGACAAAATATTGTGACAGGTCTCCCTTCTAGCGGCGCTCGATGAGCGCCTAAAACGGCGGTCGCAGACCGCCGCTACAATCGGAGGTCGTCACTATTTCTCTCCGCCTCAGTAGTTTGCCGGCTTGCGAAAGATCACACAGTAGTGGTCGTCGGGCCAGTCGTCGATGCGCTTGACCACTTCGAAGCCCGCGGCGGTAACTTCCCCAATCATGATTTTCTCGGGGACGCCGTGCCCGATGCGATTCTCCGGAACGCCTTCGGGCCTTTTGCTACCGGGCTTGGGCTCCTCGTCGACCACCGCCAGCAGGCCGCCGGGTTTGAGTGACTTGAAAAGGCTGGCATCGATTTCGGCGGGTTTCGTGAGGTGATGGTAAACCAGCCGCATGAAGATGGAGTCGCAGCAGGCGGGGGGAAGGTTCGTGTCCGTGACGCCCGCCTT
>JASHTO010000177.1 GCA_030040515.1 Terriglobia bacterium | reverse complement strand
AGAAGATGGTGCCCTGGTTGGCCACTTCGAACAGGCCGCGCTTGGTGGCGATGGCGGAGGTGAATGCGCCCTTGACGTGCCCGAAGAGCGTGCTTTCCAGCAGATCCACGGGCATGGAGCCGGTGTTCACGGGGACAAAGGGCCTGTCCGCGCGCGGGCTGGTGGCATGGATGGTCTTCGCCACCAGCTCCTTGCCGGTGCCGCTCTCGCCGGTAATCAAAACCGTGGCGCGGCTGGCGGCCACCTGAGTGATCAGGTCCATCACCTTCTGCATTTTTTCGCTCTTGCCCACGATGTTGGGCAGGTCGTAGCGCTTGAGGGCGCGGCGGAGCTGGATGTTCTCGAGCTGAAGGCGCGTCTTGTCGAGCGTGTTGCGCACCTCGAGCAAAAGCTTGTCATTGTCCCAGGGCTTGGTCACGTAACTGTCCGCGCCTTGCTTCGAGGCCTGGAAGGCGATCTGCGTGGAAGCGTACGCCGTGATCATGATTACGCCCACTTCCGGGCTTTCGCGCTTGATGACCTGAAGCAGATCGAGCCCATTACGGTCCGGGAGGTTGATGTCGAGCAACACCAGGTCAAAGAGACCGTTCTCGAGGCGCTTCATACCGTCCTCGCCCGTGGAGGCGGAATCCGCCTTATATCCCTCCACGCGCAGGAGCTCCGAGAGGCTTTCGCGAATTTCATTTTCGTCGTCTATAACCAGAATTGAGGCTTTAGTTGACATTCACAGGTTTCCTTGTTGCGGGGAATTCCAGGCGGAAGGTCGTGCCGCGACCCACCACGCTGTCCACCTGAATCGATCCGGAATGCTCGCGGATGATTCCATAGGTCACGGCAAGACCGAGGCCGGTGCCCTTGCTCGTGCCCTTGGTGGTGAAGAACGGATCAAAAATCTTGTTGAGGTGATCGGCAGGGATTCCCACACCGTTGTCCGTCACCTCGACGTGCACGGTGGAGTTTTCCGACTCCGTGGTGATGGTCAGCTCACCACCGCGGGGCATCGCATCGCGCGCGTTCATAATCAAATTCATAAAAACCTGCTGGAGCTTTCCGGAGTTCCCGTAGACCAGCGGCAAATCGGTTTTCAGATTCGAGTTCACGGTAACCTGGGCGGCCTTGAGCATGGGTTCCACCAGGGAGAGGCTTTCACTGATGACCCGGTTGACGTCCAGATCGGCAAAATCGCTGCCGCCGACCCGCGAAAACTTCAGAAGGTTGTTGGCGATTTCCGACGCGCGGAAGGCCTGCTTCACAATCTTGTCCAGCCGGTCGGTGTGCGGGTCATGGGGATCCATTTCGCGCATCAGCATCTGAGCGGTGGAGGTGATGACGGCGAGCGGAGTATTCACCTCGTGGGCAATGCCCGCCGCCAGCAGGCCGATGGAGGAGAGTTTTTCCGCCTGGAGCAACTGGTCTTCCAGATTTACACGCTCCGTCAGGTCCGTGAAGATCAGCAGCCGGCCGATGACCTGGTTTTCCTTTCCGATCAACGGCACCACGGAAAGGTTCACAATCAAGCCACGGTCTTCAGCATTGCGCAGGCGGAATTTGTAGAGATTCAGCGAGTGGTGCGGGTCGGAAAGGCGTGACAGCTCCGCACGCAAATCTGCGGGGAAGATCGCATCGAGCGTTCTTCCCATCGCCTCGGACCGGCTCAGGCCGTAGAGGCGCTCGAGGGCGGAGTTCCACGACTCCACCTCGCCTTCCAGATTGCAGGCCAGCACACCGGCGTTGATGGATTCAATGATGTTCTGGCTGAAATCGCGCAGGGCCTGGTAATCGTGCGCGCGCGTTTCCAGCGATTCGTAAAGTTGGGCATTCTCAAGGGCAATTGACACGTAGCCGGCGATAGTCTGCAACAGGTCGATATCCTCGCTGGAGAGAAAGTCGCCCTCGCGTGTTTTGCCCAGCCCCAGGTAGCCGAGTGTCTGCTCCTTGACCTTGAAAGGCAGGTAGTAGTGCAGGTCGAGTTGCTCGATGGCTTTCTGCGCGCCGGGTGAAAAACCGTAGACGCGGCGGACACTGTCAAAAAACAGGTAGCCTTTGGCCAGCAGCGGGTGCGCGGGATCAAGGAATGTGGTGTCAATCCTGCCGGAACAGTTCATGCCGCGCGAACGCGCCAGGCGGAAGCCCTCGGTTTCCGAGGCCAGAAAGACCGCCAGCCGGTCCACGCCCAGGGTTTCCGACAAGCGATCGGAAATCTGCTTCAGCAGCTTGTCAACGTGCAGCTCGGAGGTGAGCTCGCGGGCGAATTCCAGAAGTGTGCGGCGATAATCGTACCGCTCGCGATTGAAGAACCGGTCAACCCACTGCTGAATGTAGTTCACTACCGGCTGAAAGAGGATGGCCGTAAGCACAATCGCCACGATCCAGGCGCCTCGGCTGTTGATGGGAGGAAATGTGGCCCGGAAGAAATCCGCAAAGACCGCCAGGAGCCCGAAATAGAGGCCCACAATGCCCGCCGTCGCCAGCGTGTAGGCAATCCCGCGCCGGAAGATGATGTCCACGTCCATCAGCCGGTAGCGCACAATGGCATAGCCGAAGGTGACCGGCAGGAAAACCAGAAATAGGGCCGAAGCGTTCATCCAGGCGTTGGGAACAAATCCCAGGAAATAGGGCAGGGCGTAAAGGCCCGCGAAGGGGACAATGGCCAGCCAGGTTCCGCGCGTGACCCACTTCAATTGGTGCTTCAGCACAGCATCGCTGGCGCAAACGTATGCGTGGTGCAACGCCAGCGCGCCGGCCAGGAAATACGCACCCAGATAGAACAGCTCAATCCGGTCGAGCAGCCAGCGTGCCTGGAGGAGCGGAAGAGGGAGCACCAGGATGTCCATCGCCACCAGGGCGTGCACCACTCCCAGGAGGGCGCCCGGGGCATAGAGGAGCGGCGCCACGTATCGGCGGTCGCGAAGCAGCGTCGAGCGCTCCGGGAAGGTGAGGCAAAAGTGCAAAAAGAGCGCGGGCTGCAAGACCCAAGCTAGAACATTCAGCCAGTAGATTGTCCAATCAAAAAGGTTCAGTTTGCCGGTGTACGCAAAAGTGTAGAGGACGAAGGACGCCAGGCAGAAGACGTAAAAGTGTCGTGATTTACGCGCCGTCCATCGCCGGAAAAGAATATAAGTGCCAATCAGAAGGTAGAGCAGCCCCACCAATGCCAGGTAATTCCGAAATGAGCCGGAATTGCTCTGAGGACCGAGTACCAAGCTGGTTTCAAAGGGCTCGCCATTTCGCGTCAGGCTGTAGGCAGCAAGCGACCAGACGCCGAGGTGGTAAATTTGCTGAACCGCTTCCGCAGCCGTGGTGATCGTCTCGCCGTTGATTGACTTGAGCTGGTCGCCTTCGCGAATTCCGGCGCGTTCGGCAGGGCCACCATGCACGACGATCCAAGCCGTGACGCCTTGGGCTGAGTCAATCCAAGACACACCATCATCTGGAACCTGATACAGGTCGCGCTGCTGATAATTGAGGATTCCAAACCCCACGAGGACCAGGCTCAAAAGGGCGAGCGAAAGCGTGGTCAGTCGGAAGGCTGGAATTCTGGTCACCTTGACTTCCATTTGGTTCCTTGTGGAGTGCTATTTCCTACAGGATTCTAGCACGTCGTGTTCCAGCAGACAAGTTCTTAAGAATATATAAGGCATTCGTTTTCATTCACATACAAAATCAAATCCAAAAGAATGGATAGGCAATACAAAAGTCAATATATAGCATTCACTTTTCCATATCGGAATGACAAAATGGAATCTTTGGCCACGCCTTTGACGCCAATCTGCACAATTGTGCCCTTGAATTCTTGTGATCCTTTATTTTCACAAATATCCCCGGATGCACCTTCATTTTCGCATTGACTTGCCCCATTTAGGGTATCGGCTTCATAAAGCACTCGTGGTGCGCCGGATTTATAGTGTCCATCGCGACCCATCGCCCGAAGGTTTTGGGGCGCACGGCGCTGCGCCCTCGGCGGTTTGCAAACCGTCCATAAATGCAATGCGCCCCCATGTGCAATCGAGGCCGAAGATCGTCAAATAGACTTGGCAAATTGCCTCGCAGGAAGATGCCGTGTACGATTAAAATGGGAGGGCGCCAGCGGACGCCTTGCGATGGTGCAGTACCAGATGACAATCCGAGAAACAATTTCATCAGCTTTAGTTCCCAGGGGCACGCGGTCATTCCTTCCCCGCCGCTTTAATCTTCGCAGGCACTGGAGCACGCTTCCCGTTCTGCTCCTTATCTTCGTGCCCACCGCAGCACACGCGGAACAGTGGCAAAAGCTGAATCCGCAGGGGTACGTGAACGACTTCGCCGGCGTGCTGAACGCGGCGACGGTGAGCGAGATCACCCGCGTGAGCACGGAGGTGGACCAAAAAGCCAAGGCGCAGATTGCCGTGGTCACCGTCAAGACGTTGGATGGCGATCCCGTGGAAGACTTTGCCAACCGCCTCTTCCAAAAATGGGGCGTGGGGTACAAGGGAACAGACCGCGGTGTGATGGTGCTGCTGGCCGCGCAGGACCACAAGTATTGGACGGAGGTCGGCTACGGCCTTGAACCCATTCTTCCCGACGGCAAAGTGGGCGGATTCGGGCGCGACATGGTTCCACTCCTGCGCCAGGGGAATTACAACGGCGCCCTGCTGCAGATGGCGTGGCAGATTGCGGTGGTCATTGCGCAAGACAGTCATGTTTCTCTCAATGGCCTGCCCAGCGAGCGCGCACCCTCAAGCCATCCGTCCCACGGCAACGGAAGCAGCCTTATCCACCTATTATTCCTTCTTGTTATATTCTTCATGATCTTTAGCGGCCTCATTCCGAATCTGTTCGGCGGGAGGCGGAGATTCGGCGGGTATTGGGGAGGAGGCGGTTTTGGCGGCGGTGGATTCGGTGGTGGCGGAGGTTTCGGTGGCTTTGGTGGAGGGTCGTCGGGGGGCGGCGGCGCAGGGGGCGGCTGGTAACCCGCAACCGACCCGGGAGTGAGTACCATGCGAGCGGAAGAAGATTTGAAGGAACTGGTCACCAGGCTCAAGGGTGCTGCGGGAGGAAATCTGCTCACGGCGGTGCTCTACGGGTCTGCAGCCGCAGAGGATTTCCACGAGGGGCACTCTGATTTGAACGTTCTCTGCATCATGCAATCGCTTGGGCGAGGCGATCTGGAAAAGTTGCATGCGCCGACGGCATGGTGGGCGAAGAAAGGCCATCCGGCGCCGCTCTTCCTGACCCTCAAGGA
>JASHTO010000176.1 GCA_030040515.1 Terriglobia bacterium | reverse complement strand
AAGCCTTCCGCTGGCCCTCTCGACCAATTTGCCGGCCAACTCCTCGATAACTACGTCCGGCCGCAACTGGCGATATTCGGCGTTCTTACTAACGGCGTTGAAATGCTTGTCTACGCTCGCACCAACGGGGAATTCCCGGAACAGGTCAGCTTCAAACTTCAAGAGACGACTGATTCCCAGACTCTGAAGGTTTTAAGCTGGCTGCAAAAGCAAACCGTTCACCTTGAGGTGCTCGATAGCGTCATGGAACGCCTGCGTTATCACCGGCAGAACGTTCTCCTAATTTCCGACCCCGATTCCGAAGCGGCGAGGATTTTCTTCCAGGTCTTCCAGTTTCGACCCGAGTCGGCTTTTGGCCGTCTGGTTCTGTCGCTGAAAGAAACTCTTCCCAAGACCATCGAATCGTCCCGCTTCACCCGTGGGTCATATGATTTTTGGCTGAAAACCTACGCCCGTGACCTTACCTACAAAAACATTCCATCCACGTGGCGCGACTTTCTGGGGAGCAAGGCAAAAACTGAGATCAAGCAGCTTTCCTTTGCTCTGGAAACTGCCTATAGCATTATCTCCCGCCTGATTTTGGCGAAGGCCGTGAACGACAAACAATTTCCCGGAGTTCGTTTTGTGCCGCGAATCCACGAAAGCCTCAATGAACTTGCCGTTCGGGGAAGGCTTACGCCTGAAAAACACAAACAGATCTTGGTGCGCTGCTTTGAGCGGGCCGCGGAAGTCCTTTTCAGCAGTATTTTCATTCAAGACATTTTCGATTGGTGGATGGAGACGCCGGAGGAAGCAAGCCGCGGGCTTTTCTTTGCGCTGGGTGAAGCTGTTCTCACCGTAACGCAATTCGATTTTCTTGAACTCACGGGTGACCTGCTCGGCGAGCTCTACCAGCGCTACTTTGATCGGGACACGCGCAAGGCGCTCGGCGAATTCTACACACCGCGTGAAGTCGTCGAATTTATCCTGGACGAATGCGGCTACAAGGGACAGCGCGGGGATCGGCTTCTCGATCCTTCCTGCGGGTCCGGAACATTCCTTGCCGCGGCGCTTCGGCGTTATCTCAAGAGCGCATCCGGCGAGCCCAGGAAGATTTTGCAGGACCTTACGGACGGCCTTCGCATCGTCGGTTTCGATATCAACCCCTTTGCGGTTCTGATGGCGCAGATCAATTATGCCGCGTTAATCCTCGGCCTCTACGCGGAGGCCATCCACGAACATCCTGATTTCCGGGTGCTTCGCATTCCTGTGTTCCGCACCGACTCCCTGCGCATTGAGGAGCGCGAGGCGGAAAGCGAACAGGTTTCCAATGGCACGCCCCTACTGACGTTTGAAAAAGGGACCCTGGGGATTAGCATCTACCTCCCCATACAAGGCGAGAAAAAGCGCTACCATCGAGTCTATGTCGGCGTGCCGCGCTATCAGGACGCGCGGGATCAGCGGCTCGTGACGAATCTGGAGGAATACATCGCCGCCTTGGCCTGCGTGTTCCAGGCGGTTCGCGACCCCCGCCGCAATTCCCTTCCCGCCATGCTCCGGGCTCGTTTTGCGGAGCGCACTGAAAAGCTACAGGACTACCTCAAGCCTACCGTCGAGGCCTTGGAAGCCACCGTGGCGGAGCTCAAAGGCAAATACGACGATGGCAGGTTCCTCAAGACGATCGAGGATTTCGTCTTGGCTGTCTCCCTCAAACATGATCTCCAATACGACTTCGTTGTGGGCAATCCACCTTATGTGCGAATCCAGAAGATTCCGGAGCACGTCAAGGAAAACTGGGAGGGAAGATACGAGTGGGCGGAGCACAATTATGACATCTATGTCCCCTTTCTTGAGCGCTCAGTCCGCTCAGGCGACCGGGGAGGGTGGCTCGGCAAGGGTGGCCACCTGGGCTACATCCTTTCCGACCGATTCCTCAATGTTGACTACGGCCAAATGCTCCGCCAGGAACTGCCCAAGTCGCTCCGCGTCGATCTGCTATTTGACTTCCGGGACACACGGGTGTTCGGGGGCGCGCTGAATTACCCCGCCATTTTGATTGCAACGCGAAGCAGCAAACCAGCGGAGGGCGATCTCGAAGCGGCGCGGGTGTTCACGAGTGAAGTGAGTTTCGACGACCTCGTTTTCGAATCAGAGCGCCTCCGAAAGCAGATCAAAGGCAACGCGGTTGCACGCGGCGAGTCCGTTGAGGTGTTTCCCTTCCCGCGGACAAAGCTCAATGGTAAGGGTTGGTGGCTAATGCCCGTTGAGGAACAAGCGATTGTTGACAAACTCAATCGGCTTTCCGGCAATCACCTAACGGAGTTGACCGCTAGCGCTAGCGGCGGATTTGCAGGCTATCAAACGAGCGCAGACAGCCTGCTTGTTTTTGATGAGGTCGAAGACAAGGGCCAAATCCTGAAGCTTCGCGTCCGCCACGAGGGAGATGAGTGCGACCAAAAGCCTATTGAAATGGAGAAGGGTGCGTTGCGCCCATTTTTATTTGGCAAGGATTTGGCGCGCTGGTCAATAGACTGGAAGCACACTTGGGTCATGTTTCCTTACGACCGATACGCAAAGAGAAAGACGCTCGATGGCAGGATTGAGGAAGGATGGAATTTAATTCCCTGTAAGATAAACCTCGACAATTTTGAATTCTTAAACCCCAAAGAGATAGAGATTTTTGAAGACCGTTTTCCTAACGCCTGGAAGTACCTGCGCAAACACGAGGCAAAGCTCCGAGGACGTGAGGATGGGCGATACGCGGAAGGCGAACCCGATAGTC